>JBGVGP010000023.1:0-5059 GCA_045121735.1 Acutalibacteraceae bacterium | reverse complement strand
CTGTAAGGCTAAGTGACTTGGTGCTGCCTATCTTTTTCCAGGCGTCAGAGTCTGCGGTGCGTCGGTAAATGTTGTAGGACGAAGCCGAGGAGGATTTTTTCCATTTCAGCTTAACTCCGTCTGATGCGTTTTGCACCGAGGTAATCTGAGGAGCCTTCATAAGCACACAGTAGACTGCCGAGGGCAGTGCGCTCTTTTTGCCGCTTTTATTTACCGAACGGATTGCATAGCCGTATTTTTTGTTAAGGGTAACATTGCTGTCGGTAAGCTTGGTGGTGTCTGCCTTTACGGTTTTGTAAAGCCTGAGCTTTGCGGAGTCAGCATCGGTTCTGTAAATTTCGTAGGATACGGCCTTCGGGTCCTTCTGCCAGTAAACGCTAAGACTCTTTTTATTTGAAAGAATTTTTGTGATTTCAGGTGATTTTGTAAAATCGGCCTTCAAACGGCTGCTTGTGCAGCTGACAGAATCGGAGGTATAGCCCTTGATGATGTAGGTGTAGCTGCTGTCGGGGCTTACCTTTTTATCTGTGTAGCTCAGGCTGCCTGCTGAAATTTTTGCAACGTGCTTCCATTTTTTACTGCTGCCCGTTCTGCGATAAATACGGTAAAAGGTTGCGCCCTCACTTTTAGTCCAGCTGAGCTTTATACCTGAGACGGTGTTGGAATAGGAGGTGAAGGCGGGTCTGCTGAGTCTTGTTATAGAGTCGTCGTTGCTTTTGGAAAGAGTCTTTCCCTTTTTGTTAAGTGCAACAACGCTGTAGGTGTAGCTTTCAGCGTTTTTTACTGATTTATCGGTGTAAGAGGTTTTGCTGACCCTTGCAAGCAGGGTTTTGTTTTTTCCCTGGGTACGGTAAACACCGTAAAGTGATGCTGAAGAGTCTGCATTCCAGCTAAGACTTATTCCCTGGGCAAGATTTTTGGCGGTCAGCTTGATTGAGCTGCTTTCCTTCGCTCCGAGTGCGCCCGAGGAAAGACAGATGCATATAACAGAAGCTGCAAGCATTATGAGGGCAGCCTTTAAAATTCTTTTCATTTTATTCGTCCTTTTAATTTTTTTATGTGGAATTATATATTAGCATTACCTTGGATATAAGTCAATGCGAAAATATTCAGAAAATTCTATTTACCGAATGTGCAATTTATGTTATAATATTACAAATTGTTTTAAGGAGATAAAATTATGGACGTAATTAAAGCTTTATTTGCAGAAAATTTTCCTGCAGCCTTTGCAACCACCTGTCTTGCACTTTACTTTTTCGGTATGGCAGTAGTGTTTATTTCAAAGCCGCTTAAGAATGCTGAAAGCTTTTCAATCAAGCCTGTCGACAACGCAGGTAAAACTGAAATCCGTGTTTACTACGGCGGTATTTCCTTTGCTCTTGGCGCATTTCTTATTTATCTTGCAATTGCTACAGGTACAGCCTTCCATTCACTCGTTGGCGGTATGTTTTTTGCAACAACGGTTTTTGTAACAAGAACAATTTTTCTTTGTGTTGATAAGGGCTGGAAGTGTCCCTATACAAAGCTTGCTATCCCTGCAGAGGGTGCATTTGTAATCGCTTTGTGGACCTGCTTCTTCCTTGCTAAATAAAGCTTATGAAGAAGAGATATTCTGTAATTCCCGAGCCTGTAGCCTTTGAGGTGCTTGGTGAGGCAAGCGTATTCACGCTTACTGACGGCCTTGTCTTTGAGGGCGCCGATGAAACGGAGGGCTGCTGTCAGGAGCTGCTCTCTTTCATAAAGGATGTTTTTTATATTGAAGCCCTTGGCTACGGCAAGGAAAAAATCCGTATGGAAATTACGGGTGAGGGCGTAAGTGAGGGCTATAGCCTTAAGGTAGAAAGAGACAGAGCTTTACTTAAGGGTAACGATGAAAAGGGCCTTTTTTACGCTGTGCAGACCCTTAAGCAGCTTCTTTTCCAGGGTCAGGGCAGTCTGCCCGAGCTTTATGTGGAGGATTATCCCCGTTTTGCTGTAAGAGGCTTTATGCTCGACTGCGGAAGATACTTTTTCACCGTGGATGCGGTTAAGCAGTTTATTGATATGATGGCTCTTCATAAGCTCAACGAGTTTCACTGGCATCTGAGTGAGGACCAGGGCTTCCGTTGCTGCATTGAAGGTAAGCTTCTTCTTACTGAAATAGGCTCTTACCGCTCACACACTAATTTTAATACCAAGCCTCACGCAGGCTACTATACAAAGGCCGATATGCTTGATGTGATTAATTATGCTCACAGTAAGCATATAAGGGTTATTCCCGAAATAGATACACCGGGTCATGCAAAGGCAATGCTTGCCGCTTATCCGGAGCTTGCCTGCTTTCCGCAGGAGTTTATGGTTTCCTGCTTCTGGGGTGTGAAGCACGATGTGCTTTGCATAGGTAAGGAAAGCACCTTTGATTTTATTTTTAAGCTTTACGATGAGCTTACTGAAATTTTTACCGACGGTGTTGTTCACCTTGGCGGTGATGAGGTGCCTACAGTGCGCTGGAAGCAGTGCCCCGAATGTCAGAAGAGAATGAAGCAGGAGGGGATGAAGGATGAAGCGGAGCTTCATACCTATTACCTTGACCGTGTAGCCGCATATCTCCGGGCAAAGGGTATTGAGGTAAGAATGTGGAATGACACACTCAAGGAAAAAATGGTTGACAAGTCTCTCACCTGGCAGCTTTGGAATGGCGGTATGAAGCTTGAGGATGCTGTAAAGGAGCTTAACAGGGGCAGAAAATTTGTTATTTCCTGTTCAGCCAGTTATTATCTTGACTTACCCTATGCACTTACAAGTCTTGAAAAAGCTTATACTTTTGAGCCTGCCTTTAAGGGTCTTACCGAAGAGGGGGAAAAGAATCTTCTCGGTGTTGAGGGCTGCTTGTGGACAGAATTTGTACCCGATATGCTTACTGCCGATAAAATGACTTATCCCCGTCTTGCGGCAATTTGTGAAAGCGGATGGTCGCCCGGGGAGAAAAAGAATTTTACCCGATTTACCCAAAAGCTTGATTCCTACAGTGCTCTTCTGGGTCAGCTTGGCGTCAGAGCGGCTACCCTTAAGCAGACGTCTCCGAAGGGAGTAAAAAGGCTTGCCGGCAAGCTTTGGTGGGAGCGCAGAAAGCTTTGCTGGGGTGCTCATGAAAATATAATTGCTGACCTCAGAGTCAGAAAGAAAATAAAGGATGGGATGATATGAAAAAATCCTTGAAAATTACCTTTCTTGCAGCTGTAATTTTAATTATTACTATGCTTTCCTCTGTTTGTCTTGCGGCAGACGGAAAAATTTCTCTTGAAGCCTTTAACACGGCAGACGGAATCCGTGTTGAATGGAACGAGTGTGACGGAGCCTATTATTATGAGGTATACCGTCAGACCGGAAAAAAGGGGAAAAAGCTTCTTTTGTCCAAGGTGCAAAGCACATTTTATGAGGACACAGCTTCAGTTGAGGGGAAAACCTACAGCTATACCGTTATACCCGTTTTTGCCGATTATTCTGTGGCAAAGGCAAGTGATGCCGTTGAGGCCTACCGTTTATCCGGTGTAAAGGTGAAAAAGGGCAGCTCACAGAGAAACGGTATTTATATCAAATGGAAGGGCGTTGAAAAGGCCAAGGGCTACCGTGTTTACCGTAAAAGTGCTGCGGACAGCGAATGGGAAACCGTTGCAGAGCTTGGCGCAGGTAAAAGCAGCTACCTTGATGAAAAGGTAAGCCCGGGACATACATATACCTATTGTGTAAAGCCCTTTAACGGTGAATATGAGGGTGCTGCAGTAAACGAGAAGCAGCTTTGTTATATTTCATATCCTGAGGTAAAGGGCATAGATATTACTCAAGGCGGTGTTAAATTAACCTGGGAGGGAACTGACGACGCGGCTTATTATTACGTTTACCGTAAGGCCGGCTCCGACGGCTCCTTCAAGGCAATAGCGTTGCTTGATTCAACCTATACAGAGTATGTGGATGCTGATGCCGTTTCAGGTGAGCTTTGCACATATTATATCTGCGCAGCCGATGTCGGCGGCAACAAGGGCAGCTTCGATAAAGAGGTTTCTGTTAAGTATATCAAAAAGTCTGAAATTGTAAGGGCTGTCAGCTCCTCTAAGGGTGTAAGCCTTTATTGGAGCAAGAGTGAGGGCTGCAGAGGCTACACGATTTACAGAAAAGCCCTCGGTGAAAAGGAATGGAAGCTCAGAGGTACAGTGTACGGTGAGGACCGACTTTCTGCCATTGACTCAAAGGTTGAAAATCAAAAGGTATATCTTTATACTGTCCGTGCCTTTAAGGACAAAAACCTTGCCGTTTATGACGAAGAGGGTGTCAGCATAAGATTCTATTCTGCACCCGTAGGTCTTAAGGTCAAGGCTTCTGAGGAAAAGGGTAAAATCATCAGCTGGGATAAGGTTGACGGTGTTAACAGCTACGCCGTTTACCGTAAAAAGGGTGATTCCTGGACCTTCCTCGGTCTTACAACAGAAAATAAATTTACCGATAAATCGGCAAAGTCAGGCAAAAAATACACCTATGGTGTAGCAGCCTATGAGGGCTCTGTGCTTAAAAGTGCAGTGGCCGAAATAACATCAAAGTAAAAAAATCAGGTGTACTCTTATCAAAAGAGTACACCTGATTTTTTTCTGTAATTATTAAAGAAGTCCTTCGAGTGAGCCGTCATCAATAAGTCTTCTTATAAGACCTAAAATAGCGTTGATGATTTTTAAGATGGACTCTGTGCTTAATTCGAGATTCATATTTTTTCCTCCTTATGTAAATAAAATTATTTTTCGTCAATGTCTTTACCTGCAAAGGCGTTAAGCTCGAGGCCTGCGCGCTTGCCTGCAAGATATTCATAATAGCCCTGTGAGCCTACCATTGCAGCGTTGTCACCGCAAAGCGAAAGCTCGGGAAGGTAAAGCTTGTAGCCGTTCCTTTTGCAAAGAGCCTCAACATCGGCGCGTAAAACGGAGTTTGCCGAAACACCGCCTGCAAGCACCAGTGTTTTGTATCCGCGGTCCTTCATGGCCTTTTCCGTGTTTTTGCAAAGGCAAGAGGATACAGCCTTCATAAAGGAAGC
>JBGVGP010000022.1:0-2362 GCA_045121735.1 Acutalibacteraceae bacterium | reverse complement strand
TAAAATTAAAGACTAAAATTATTATTAAGGGGATATCATGATTTTTAAAATACTTTTTGCTTTAACAATTATTGCAGAATTTTATACAGTACCTAAATTTCTTAAATACTATTGGCCAACAAAATGTAAGCAGTCAATGCTGTTCAAAATGATTTCAGCTACTCTTTTTGTTCTTTGCGGTGTGTTGGCAATGAAGGTTTCGGGCAACAACACATCTTATGCTTACCTTATGGTATTGGGTCTTGTATTCGGTTGGCTCGGTGACTATTTTCTTCATAGTCTCAAGGACAGAATGATTGAATTTATTATCGGTGTTGTAGCCTTCCTTGTAGGTCATATTTTCTACATAGCAGCATTCTATCATGCACTCAAAACACTCAGACCCGATGCAAAGCTTTTTAACTGGTATGACTTTGTAGCTGTTGGTGCCATATTTGCTCTTGTAACTGTTTATGTTGTGCTTAAAAAGCTTATTCAGAAAAAAGGCGTTATGGTTATCGGTCTTATGCTTTACGGCATTTTCCTTACAGCAATGGTTGTAAAGGCAGTGCTTTATATGTATGCTGAATGGGAGTACGGAATCAATGATACAATGGTTCCTGCACTTCTTACAGTAGGTATCGGTTCAGTATTCTTCTTCCTTTCAGACACTTCTCTCGGTCTTATCCTTACAGGAGATGAGGTTAAAAAGAAGATGCGAATCTTCAACATTATCACTTACTTCGTTGCACAGATTTTACTTGCTTCAAGCATCCTTTTTGTAAGATCACAGATTATCATGTAAATATAAAAAAGTTAAAGCATCCGATTAATTTCGGGTGCTTTTTCTTCTTCGGTTAAAGAATGGCTGCTTGAAATTGTTGACAGAATCAAGGAGATTATAAGTGAGGGACACCTCAACGGTGTAGCAAAGGAGCGCAGCGCTGTGAGCAAGGTTACGGAGCTTGAGAAAATCAATGAGGAGCTTCGTGCGCAGATAAGACACCCGGGCGTAAAGCACATTGTAAACACGGCTGCTGTTCAGACTGGGTCAAAGTAAAAAATCAATTTGTTCAAGTACCTTTAAACGGGTACTTTTTTGTTAATATTTTCTGCTTATAGTATTGCTCATTTTATAATATTGTGCTATAATTACTAATATTTAATGTGAGGTAGTATGCCATGATTATTTTAGGTATCGACCCGGGTTACGCCATTGTCGGTTACGGTGTTCTTGAATACAGAAATAACCGCTTTTCAGTTATCGACTACGGTGCAATTCTTACCGATGCAAAAACACCTTTTAATGAAAGACTTGAAATAATTTACGACAGGCTGTGCGGTATAATTGAAAAATTCAAGCCCGAAGCCATGAGCGTTGAAAAGGTTTTTTATAACAGCAATGCAAAAACCGTTATCGATGTAAGTCAGGCAAGAGGTGTGATTATGCTTGCGGCACAGAAAAACCGTGTCCCTGTTTTTGAATATACTCCTTTACAGGTAAAGCAGAGTGTTGTCGGTTACGGCAGAGCGGAAAAAATTCAGATTCAGGAAATGACGAAGCGCATACTTAACCTTGAAAAAATACCTAAGCCCGACGATACTGCCGATGCTCTTGCAATGGCAATATGTCACGGTCATTCAAGCGGTTCACTTTCCGCCTACGGAAATATTAAAATCAGAAAGGGGATATAGCCTATGTTTTACAGCTTAACAGGTAACGTGGTAAAGACAGGTGCAGGCTTTGCAGCTATTGAATGCGGTGGCGTCGCGTTCAGGTGTCTTACCTCAAATCAGACACTTTATGAAATTTCGGGTGAAAAACAGGCTACCCTTTACACTTACCTCAATGTAAGAGAGGACGCACTTGACCTTTTCGGCTTTTCATCCGAATATGAGCTTGAATGGTTTAAAATGCTTATTTCAGTCAACGGTGTCGGTCCTAAGGCTGCACTTGCAATTTTAAGTGAACTTTCACCCGATAAGCTTGCACTCAGCATCTCGGCTTCTGATGAAAAGGCTATCTGCCGTGCGCCCGGTGTCGGCAAAAAAATTGCACAGAGAATTATACTTGACCTTAAGGATAAGGTTAAAAATCTTGCAGGCGAAAGTGTTTCAACGGCTGAAATAGAAAAAATCAGCGCAGTTAACGATATGTCAAACACAAGCGAGGCAGTTGCCGCTCTTTCAATGCTCGGCTACAGTCAGTCTGAGGCTTCAGTTGCAGTAAGCAAGCTTGACCCGACATTGCCTGTAGAATCACTTATAAGACAGGCACTTAAATTATTATCTAATCAGTAAGGTGAGAAAATAAATGGATTTTGAAGAAAGAATTGTTGCTCCCGATATGACAAGCCTGGACAATGATATCGAGGTTTCTCTG
>JBGVGP010000021.1:0-3302 GCA_045121735.1 Acutalibacteraceae bacterium | reverse complement strand
CTACCTGGCTTCGCTGCAACCTTATTGACGACAGAGCACAGCAGTTTGCAACGGACGTTCTCAACCACATGAGAGAAAGACTTTCCGACTATCAGGAAAAATACGGCGACCTTTACAACCTTGAAGCAACACCCGCAGAGTCAACAAGCTACCGTCTTGCAAAGCACGACGTCAAGCACTATCCCGACATCATCACTGCAGGTGACAGCTCAAAAAAGGAAACTCCCTACTACACCAACTCCTCACATCTTCCCGTTGGCTATACTGACGATATTTTTGAGGCACTTGACAAGCAGGATGAGCTTCATACTCTTTACACCTCAGGTACTGTTTTCCACGCTTACCTCGGTGAAAAGCTTCCCGACTGGAAGAGCGCTGCAAACCTTGTAAAGAAGATTGCAGAAAACTACCGTCTTCCCTACTATTCAATTTCCCCCACCTACTCTGTATGTAAGAATCACGGCTACATTGCCGGTGAGGTTTACACCTGTCCCGACTGCGGTGAAGCAACAGAGGTTTACAGCCGTATCACAGGCTACTACAGACCCGTTCAGAACTGGAACGACGGTAAGAGCCAGGAATACAAGCACAGAGTTGAATACAGCCGTGACAAAATCGAAGACAGAATCTTCGAGGCAAAGCAGGAGGTTAAGGCAGCAGAGGAAAAGGAAAGCTGCGTAGCCTGCGAGGATAAAACAATCCTTTTTGCAACAACAACCTGCCCCAACTGTAAAATGGCAGCCCGCTTCCTTGATATGGCAGGCATAAGCTACGAAAAGGTATATGCTGACGAAAACAAGGCTCTTGCCGAGGAGTACGGAATTCAGCAGGCTCCCACCCTTATCGTTGTAAAGGACGGCAAGGCTGAAAAGATTGTAAACCTTTCAAACATCAGAGCATTTACCGAAAGGGCATAAAAATGATTTACGATACAATAATTATCGGTGCAGGCCCCGCGGGTCTGACAGCGGCAATTTATCTTAAAAGAGCAAACAAGAGCGTGCTTGTTCTTGAAAAGGAAACCTTCGGGGGACAGATTACTCACTCCCCCAAGGTTGAAAACTATCCCGGATTTCTTTCAGTAAGCGGTGTTGAATTTGCCGATAAGCTTGTAGAACAGGCTATGAGCCAGGGTGCTGACATTGACCTTGACGAGGCAAAGGGTATAACAAAAGCCGACGGTATTTTTACCGTAAAGGGTGAAAGAGCAGAATATCAGGCAAAATCAGTTATCCTCGCAACGGGCTCAAAGCACAGAACCCTCGGCCTTGAGGGTGAAGAAAAATTCACAGGTGAGGGCATTTCATACTGTGCTGTTTGTGACGGTGCATTTTATAAGGATATGGATATTGCCGTTATCGGCGGCGGTAACTCAGCACTTCAGGAGGCAATTCTCCTTTCAAAAACCTCAAAGAGCGTTACCGTTGTGCAGAATCTTTCCTTCCTTACCGGTGAAAGCAAGCTTATTGAACAGATAGAAGGCACAGATAACATCAAGGTGATTTTATCATCGGTTGTAACAAAAATTCTCGGCAGTGAAGGCTTTGAAGGCATCACAGTTAAAAACGAGGAAACAGGTGAAGAAGCAGACCTCTCCTTCGACGGCATATTCGTAGCTATAGGACAGATGCCCGAAAACGAAAGCTTCCGTTCTGCAGTAGCACTTGACGAAAGAGGCTATATCAGCGCAGACGAAAGCTGTATCCCCGAGGGTGAAGAAGGAATTTTTGTTGCAGGTGACTGCAGAAGCAAGGGTGTAAGACAGATAGCAACGGCTATAGCCGACGGCGCTGCCGCATCGGTTGCAGTATGCAGATATTTAGGCTAATTTTACAATAATAAAATAACAGGTATTTTCCGGAAGTCCTTGAAAATACCTGTTAATTTTTTTGAGATTGTTTATCTTTTAAACTCGTCAACTGTCCTTAATTCAGATTTGACTGAAACGTTGTTCATTGCACATTCACGGCATATTATAACGTCCTCCTCTGTTTCAAGAGAAACACCCTCGGTATCACCGAAGAGTGAGCCGAAAAGTGAGCCGAGAACTCCTTCGGCTTCCTTTTCCTTATAATATCCGCTACCGAAAAATGCTACGTTGCAGTCATCACACTTATGTATGTTAGCGCCTACTATTCCACCCACGGCAATTACCACCACGAGCACTGCCGCAACAACAGAAATGATAAGCTTATTATTTTGTTTTTTCTTTATTTCTTCACGTCTTTTCTTTGACACAAAAATACCGCCTTTCGCATATCGTTTTAACAATTATATACCTTTGTTTCGCTTTCGTCAACATTTTGATACCCTTCTGATTTTTAGCAACAAAAATACGTTCTGCGTTGAAATTGTTACAAATTATCACAAATTGACCCTTGACTTTATTGTGTACCGTTATATAATAGTATTAGTGTGAATTTGTGATTACCTGTCATAATTCTCTATATTACAACCTAACAAAGGAAGGTAAAATACAATGGCTAAAAAATTAACTCCCGCAGATTACGGCCCTCATCCCGAGCAGTATCTCCACGCTCCCGAAACACAGTCCTGCTATGAATATCTTCATGAATGCTACAACCGTGTCAGAAAGGACCTTGGTGACGATTACATTGCTTTTATGATTCCTGTGGCAGACCAGGAATCAGCAGTAAGAATGCCCCGTCTTCTCAATGACATTGAAAAGCTTGCTTCTTATTTTGCATCAATCGGTCTTAAGAAGGGTGACGTTTACACCGTGTTCCTGCCCACCTGCGGACATGCTGTTGTTGCAATGTACGCCCTTAATAAGCTTGGTATTATTGCTAACTACGTTCATCCTATGACTCCCCCCAATATGCTTGCAGGAATTATGGCTCATACAAAGAGTAAGGGTATTCTTACACTTGACCTTCTTGCAGTGCCCTTTGCTCCACTTCTCAAAAACTATCCTACAATCGTAGGCTCAGTTTCCGACTTCTGTGACGGTGTTGCTCTTCAGTATGCTCTTTATAATGAAAAGCAGAACGCCGTTCTTCCCGAGGTTGAAAGCTACACTCTTTACAGAGATATTCTTAAAATGGACCTTCCCGAAGCAGAGCTTGTAAAGGATATGGGTAAGCAGGATGCATTCTACATGCACGGTGGCGGAACAACAGGCAAGAGCAAGACCATCAGACTTTCAAGCTATGCCTTCAATAGCCTTGCTTATAAGTTCTATCTTCTTGACATTCCTCACGATTACAGCGATAACCACGCTATCAGCGCAATCCCCTGCTTCCATGCTTACGGTCTTGCAGGTGTAATTCACTACGGTATCT
>JBGVGP010000020.1:0-4308 GCA_045121735.1 Acutalibacteraceae bacterium | reverse complement strand
TGGCGACCCGGAACGGGCTCGAACCGTCGACCTCTAGCGTGACAGGCTAGCGTTCTAACCAACTGAACTACCGGGCCATATGGTGGGAACAACAGGGCTCGAACCTGTGACCCTCTGCTTGTAAGGCAGATGCTCTCCCAGCTGAGCTATGCTCCCACATGCTGCCATCACTATCGCGACGACTTGTATACTATACAACAAAAGTTTATTTTTGTCAATAGTTTTTTCTGATTTTTTTGAAAAAAATTATCCGGTAATTACAGGTTGAAAATCCAGAAAATTTTCTCTGCTACTTCAGCTTCATCAAGCACGGGGAGACAGTTGGTTTTTATAAGATTGCCTATAGTTTTCACCTTTTGCAAAAGATCAGAAAAAACTGATACGATTCTTTGAATAATATCCATAAGCTTTCTCCTTCCTTTAACTTCAGGCTACAAGCCTATAGTATATTATTATTGCTGTTTTGTCAATATAATTCGCAGAATAATAAAAAACCTTTCCCCGTTTTCAAATTTTTCAGGGAAAGGTGATTTTAACTTAATATATGTCTGCAAGGTCAAGAATAAGTTTCTCTGTCTTTTCCCAGCCGATACAGGGGTCTGTGATGCTTTTACCGTAAATTCCCTCACCGATTTTCTGTGCACCATCTTCGATATAGCTTTCGATCATAAGTCCCTTTACAAGCTTGTCGACATCGGTATTGTTGCGACAGGAATGAAGAATCTCCTTTGCGATTCTCGGCTGTTCGAGATGTTTTTTACCTGAGTTTGCGTGGTTGGTATCAACAATAACAGCAGGATTCTTAAGGTCGCTGTGCTTGTTGTAAAGCTCGGCAAGCTGTGCAAGGTCCTCATAGTGGTAGTTTGAGAAGGATTGACCCTTATCGTTCACATAACCGCGCAAAATTGCGTGAGAAAGGTCGTTACCATGGCTTTTTACCTCCCAGCCTCTGTAGATAAAATCGTGACTGTGCTGTGCGGCAGTAATTGAATTCATCATAACCGAAAGGTCGCCCGATGTGGGATTTTTCATACCTACAGGAATATCAAGTCCGCTTGCGGTAAGTCTGTGCTGCTGATTTTCAACACTTCTTGCACCGATGGCAACATAGGAAAGAATATCTGAAAGGTAACGGTGATTTTCAGGGTAAAGCATTTCATCAGCGCAGGTAAGTCCGGTTTCGTTAACTGCCCTCATATGAAGCTTTCTTATAGCAATGATGCCCTTGATAAGGTCGGCGGCAGCATTGGGGTCAGGCTGATGAAGCATACCCTTGTAGCCGTCACCTGTTGTTCTCGGCTTGTTGGTGTAAATTCTGGGAATTATAAGAATCTTATCCTCAACCTTTTCCTGTACTCGTGCGAGACGGCTGATATAATCCATAACGGAATCCTCGTTATCTGCAGAGCAGGGACCGATTATAAGGATAAGCTTACGCTCCTTACCTTCAAATATAGCACGGATTTCCTTATCTCTCTTTTCTTTTACTATTATGCTTTCTGCTGTAAGCGGATACTCCTCCTTAATGAGCTTCGGGATAGGAAGCTTACACACAAATTCCATATTCATAATATTTTTCCTTCTTTCGTTATTTGTCGAATTTCTTTCTGCGCTCGGTTGAAGTAATCATCATTTTCTTCATACCCTCTCTATCGTCGTTCTTTAGACAAACGTGAAGCTTATCAAAGTTTTCCTTGAAAAGGTCAATCTGTTCAAGAAGAGCCTTTTTATTCATAAGGAAAAGCTCACTCCACATTGTTTCGTTGATGTTTGCAATTCTTGTAAGATCTCTGAAGGAGTCAGCAGTATAGCGCTCAAGTCTTTCATGCTCGTAGCAGTTCATAAGACTGACGGCAATAAAGTGGGTAAGCTGTGAAACGAAGCCAATCATTTCATCATGACCCTCGGGAGAAATTTCACTTATTCTGCCAAAGCCGAGAATTTCACCGATTCTTTTACAGGCTTCAATGCCCTCATCGGTGTTGCGGCTTGTGGGAACAACAAGATAGTTTGCACCGTAGAATATTCTTTCATCACTGTTGGTGATGCCGTAAACCTCACGACCCGCCATAGGGTGAGCTGAAATAAATTCAACAAGCGGTGGAAGCATATTCTGTATTTTATCAACGATACACT
Source organism: Acutalibacteraceae bacterium (assembly GCA_045121735.1). Classification (GTDB taxonomy): domain Bacteria; phylum Bacillota; class Clostridia; order Oscillospirales; family Acutalibacteraceae; genus UBA6857. The sequence continues at coordinate 2,172 of JBGVGP010000020.1, read as the reverse complement.
CCTTTACACCTGTTACGTCAGTGATGAGCGTGCCCGGCTTGATTTTATCACCGTGTTCCTCTATCCACTTAACAAATATATCAGGATAAAGAGCAAAAATTATCACGTCTGCATTTTTCACCGTGGCTTCGTCAACCTCACAGGTGCACTTTTTAACCATTTCGTGTCTGAGAGCGTAATCACAGTCTTCCTGGTTTTTGGTTATTGCTTCAACATAGTAGCCCTTTTCTGTAAGTCCTCGTGCATAGCTGCCACCGAGAAGTCCGAGACCTACTATGAGAAATTTTGTGTTTTTACTGATTACCATATTCTGTTACCTCCAATCCCGCATTTTTCATAACCTCAAAAAAGTCGGGATAGCTCTTTTTTACAGCCTGACCTTCGTCAATAGCTCCGCCGTAAAGTGAAGCAAGCACAACAAGGCTCATTACTACTCTGTGGTCATTGTGACCTTTTAGGATATCTGTGGGAGTCTTAAGAGCACTTTTGAAAATTCTGATTTCATCTTCGTCGTTTTCAATTACTGCACCGAATTTTGAAAGCTCCTGCTTCATAACCTCTCCGCGATCACTTTCCTTGATTTTAAGTCGCCTTGTACCTTTAAGCGTTGCACCGTTCAATTCAGCTGCTACAGTCATAAGCACAGGTGCAAGGTCAGGGCACTGTGACACATCAAGTGTAGGAGTCCCCTCTTTGAGAAGAGAGAAATAATTCTTATAAACGCTGTCGCCCTGTAAGGTATTTTCTGCAAGGCCCTCAATCTCAAGCTCCGCACCGAGAATATTGAAAGCTTCAAGAAACGCTGCATTTGAGCAATCCCCTTCAACGGTGAAATGACCTGCCTTATATTTTTGTGAGCCTTTTATATAATACTCATTGTTATTTTCTTTTTTTATTTCAATACCAAATTTCCTAAGAGCGTCGACGGTCATATCAATATAACCGACACTTTCAGCCTTACCTGTAAGAATAATTCTGCTGTCCTTTTCTGCAAGAGGCAGAGCAAAAAGAAGACCAGATATAAACTGACTGCTTATGTCACCTCTCAGGCTGAATTCACCACCTGTAAGCACACCCGAAAGTCTTATGCCCTCATCGGTTTTACTGTAAAAAAGACCCTTTTTCGCTGCAAGCTTTTCGTAAATTTCCATAGGTCTTTGCATCAGTCTGCCACAGCCTGTAAAAAGGGCTTCAGCCTCGGAGAGCATAGCTATGGGGATAAAAAAGCGAAGAGTGCTTCCGCTTTCTCTGCAAGGGAAGGTGCCACCGGGAAAGCATTTTGGGTCAACACCCTTTACATATACGGTGCTTCCATCCTTTTTTATCCTTGCACCGAGAGTCTCAAGGCAATCGATAGTTGCGAGAATATCCTCACTGTAAGCAATATTTTCAATTACACTTTCGCCCTCAGAAAGTCCTGCACAGATAAGAAGCCTGTGCGCCATGCTTTTTGACGGCGGTGCCTTCACTATGCCCTTTGGCTTTGAAGGCTTTATTTCAACAAACATATCATCACCCGATATAATCAACAAGAAAATCTACGGCTCTTAAATAGCCGTCCGTACCGAGACCTGTTATAGTTTTAACACAGGCCTGTCGTACATAGCTTATCTGACGGAAGTCCTCTCTTTCCTCAACCCTTGAAATATGCACCTCAACAGTGGGAACAGATACGGATTTTACAGCATCAAGAATAGCAACCGAGGTATGAGTATAGGCGGCAGGGTTTATTACAATGCCGTCAAAGGCTCCGTAGGCCTGCTGGATTTTATCTACAAGGTCACCCTCATGGTTTGACTGATAGCACTCACAGTAAATACTCTTTTCGCCGCAGTAGTCTTCTATCTTTTTCACAAGATCCTTATAGGTTTCTCTGCCGTAATGCTCAGGCTCTCTTATGCCAAGCATATTGATATTAGGTCCGTTTATAATAAGAATTTTCATTCCATCAGCTCCGTTATTTTTCTTACTGCATTTTCAACACTGCCGTCAATATGAATTTCATAATCTGCCAAGGATAAATATAAGTCATATCTTTCCTCGAAGCGTTTTTTCAGCGCCTCAAAATCACTTGAAAGAGGCCTGCTATCGGTAGGCACAATATCACAAAGAGGTCTGTTAAGGAAGAATAGCACACCGTTTTGTTTAAGTGCTTTTACATTTTCCTCACGA
>JBGVGP010000019.1:0-2261 GCA_045121735.1 Acutalibacteraceae bacterium | reverse complement strand
GCAGTTTCAGTAAGAGTCCCCGACGGAAGCATCGATACAGAGAAGGTGCCCGTTAAGCATTTAAGAGATAAATGCAAATTTTTCGGTCTGCCTATAATCAGAGGCATTGTAAATTATGTTGAATCAATGCTTTTCGGCTACAAATGTCTTATGATGTCTGCTGAAAAATCGGGTCTTGACGATTTACAGAACGACGAAGAAAATATGTCGAAGCTTGATAAGTGGCTCAGCGACCACCTCAACGAAAAGGTTCTCGGTGTGCTGACTGCTGTTGCATCTGTTCTCGGAATGGGTCTTGCCTTTGTTTTGTTCTTCTATCTTCCCACAATCAGCGTGAAATTCCTTGACAGTCTTACAGACGGTGCAATCACTAATTTCAAGGCGCTTTTTGAGGGTGTTATCAGAATGTGCATTTTTGTAGCGTATATTGCACTCGTTTCACTTATGAAGGACATTAAGCGTACCTTTATGTACCACGGTGCAGAGCATAAAACAATTTTCTGCTATGAAAACGGACTTGAGCTTACCGTTGAAAATGTAAAGAAGCAGTCACGCTTTCATCCCAGATGCGGTACAAGCTTCATATTTGTTATCATAATCATAAGTGTTATTTTATCCTCTGTAATTTCAATTACCTTTAAGGATCTGCACGATAATACTGTTTTATGGATGGCAGTAAAGCTTCTCATTTTACCTCTTATTGCAGGCATCAGCTATGAATTTATTAAATATGCAGGAAAGCACGACAATCTTCTTGTTAAAATTCTTGCCGCGCCCGGCTTATGGATGCAGAGACTTACCACAAAAGAGCCCGATGATGATATGATTGAGGTTGCTCTTGCGGCTTTTACCTCAGTAATTACAGAAAATCCCGAGGATGATGAAATCAAATGATTTTAAAGGAAGCATATAACAGCGTTAAGGATGCACTTTCTTCAGCAGATATTGAGTCTGCAGATTTTGAAGCACGTGTTCTTGTAAGTGAAATACTCGGCTTGTCTCTTTCCGATTTGTTCCTTAAGCTTAATGATGAGGTTGATGAAGCGAGCTTTGAAAAGCTTATTAGCTGCTGCGAAAGGCGTGCCGAGGGTGAGCCCTTGCAGTATATAATCGGCAAATGGGATTTTATGGGCAGAACCTACAACGTCGGTACAGGTGTGCTTATACCGAGACCCGAAACCGAGTTGCTTTGCGAAAAAATCATAGAGGTGCTTAAAAATAAAAAGGAAGCCGTTGTTTATGATTTGTGCTCAGGCAGCGGCTGTATCGGCATAACCTTAAAAAAGGAATGTCCCGACACAGACGTATACCTTGTTGAAAAAAGTCAGCAGGCACTTTCTTATCTTATGAAAAATGCTTTGGAGCTTATGGAAAACACCTTTTATACAATCGTAAAGGGTGATGTGCTTAAGCTTGAGCTTTTTGATGAGTATCCTCCTGCTGATATTATAGTCAGCAATCCTCCTTATATAAAAAGCGAAGAGGTGCCTTTGCTGCAAAAGGAGGTTACCTTTGAGCCTTCTATGGCGCTTGACGGGGGAGAGGACGGACTTGTCTTTTACAGGTATATTGTTTCTGAATGGTCAAGGAAGCTTAAAAGTGACGGAGAAATCTTTTTTGAAATCGGTGAGGACCAGGGACAGGCTGTTAGCGATATGTTCCGAGCTATCGGATTTGACAGCAGAGTAATCAAGGATTATAATAACCACGACAGAATAGTTAAAGGAAGGAAGAGAGCCTACAATGATATTTGACCTTTTCAGAGACGGCATATCTTATGTAACAATAGTTAAGCTTGGCATAAGGCTTATGATAATATTACTGTTTTTGCCCGTGCACGAGTATGCTCACGGCTATGTAGCATATAAGCTTGGTGACCGTACGGCAAAAAATATGGGCAGACTTACACTTAACCCCATTGCTCACGTTGACCCCTTCGGTCTTCTTCTTAGTGTGCTTACAGGCTTCGGTTACGCAAAGGCTGTTCCCGTAAATATGCTTAATTTCAGACGTGAGCACAGAAAGCGCAATATGGCTCTTGTTGCTCTTGCAGGACCTGCTTCAAATATTGCTCTTGCGACTGTATTTATGCTCGCTTACTATATGTCTGTTTATCTCGGTAATGCAACAGAGGGAAGCTTTGCCGGTAACCTTGCAATAGTATGCTCGGTAGCCGCAAGCTGTAATGTGACACTTGCAGTTTTTAATCTTCTTCCTGTTCCGCCTCTTGACGGTTCGAGAATTCTCAATGTAGTATTACC
>JBGVGP010000018.1:0-8773 GCA_045121735.1 Acutalibacteraceae bacterium | reverse complement strand
CTTTCAAGAGCCTTCGCTCTGATGGGCTTGAAGAAATCGTTGATTTTCTTAAGTGAATCCATATTTACATCAACCTCATAGCCCTGCTGCTTAAGAGCATAAACAAGGGTTTCTGTAGGAGGCTGTGAGGTGCCGCCCGAGAAGCAGGAAATTGCAGTATCAATTACATCAACACCTGCTTCAACTGCCTTCTGAAGTGTAAGGGCACCGAGACCTGTTGTTGAGTGAGTGTGAAGTACAACGGGAAGCTTAACCTCTGCCTTGATAGCCTTAACAAGGTCATAAGCCTCCTGAGGACCCATAATACCTGCCATATCCTTGATGCAGATTGACATAACGCCCATCTTTTCCATTTCCTTGGCAAGCTCAACATACTTTTCAAGCGAGTGAATAGGTGAAAGAGTATAGCAGATTGTACCCGAGGGATGAGCACCGCACTTAAGGGTTTCATCAACGGCAACCTCAATATTGCGAAGGTCATTGAGGGCATCGAAAATACGGATAATATCTATACCGTTTTCGACGCTCTTTCTTATAAAGGCACGGACAACGTCATCGGGATAATGCTTATAGCCGAGAAGATTCTGTCCGCGAAGAAGCATCTGTAATTTTGAATTCGGACAAGCCTTACGGATTTTACGAAGTCTCTCCCAAGGATCCTCATTAAGATAACGAAGACATGAATCGAAGGTTGCGCCGCCCCAGCATTCAAGTGAATAGTAGCCCGCCTTATCAAGCTCTGCAAGAACAGGCTCGAATTCGTCAAAGGACATTCTTGTTGCAATCAGGGACTGGTTGGCGTCTCGAAGGATTGTTTCTGTGAATTGTACTTTCAAATTATCACCCCATAGTATAATATTCGTAACAGTAAGCACTCTACTGCGTGTAATTATAAACAGAAAAAGACTAAACTTTTCCACTATTGTATATCATACGAAAAAAAAGAAAAAATTTCAACTGTTTTTATTACTTTTTCTCAAAAATCAGACGCTTTATTTGTTTTTAGGTAAAGCTATGCTTATACCTTAAATTATTATATCCTAAATATCACATACTTGTCTTTTAAAGGCAAAGGTAAATTCAGGTAAGCTTTTATAAGAAAAACGCTCCCAAGTAAAACGGGAGCGTTGCATTATGCTTTCTTTGTCATCTTCTTTACAACAATACTCATTATAACAACAAAAACGGGAATGGGCAGAATGTAAAGCAAGGTATAGGGATTTGAAAGGTCGCCCTTATTTGCAAGCAGGGTAAAAAGAATATTGAAGGGAAGCATACCGATGTTTGAAGCAATGAAGAATTTTGTGAAATTAACATTCATTGCACCGTAAATCACATTCATAAGGTCAGATGGTACAACACCTGCTGCCTTTACAACATAAACAACCATAAACTCATTTTTGCCTGCAAAATCGTCAAGCTTTTTAATCTTCGGAAAGCGAGCCTTCAGTGACTCCAATAAGTCCTTACCTGCAAACTTACCGAGGTAGTAAGGCATAATCATACTGAGGGCAACGCCGATGAAATTAACGGCAATTGCAACGAACAGATTATCAAAAAGAAGACCCGACACTGCAAAAATTACTGCAGGAGGAAAAACTAGTGCAAAGGATTTAATAACCGTAAAGGCTATAATAATAAGCGCAACGGTAAGTGTACCGCCCTTTATGTAAGAGGAAATTGCTTCTGCATTTTCTACGCTTATATCAAACTTATTCATAAGCACAAGCATTGCAATAACCATTGCCGCCATAAATATGCCGGCAGCAATCTGAAGCACCTTTAAAAGCTTATCGTAATTCTTTTTTGTTTCCATACTCAACCCTCATACCGTCTGCAAAGGTAGCGGCGCTTGCCGATACTCTTTTTGCCGTATTCTATTGCCTCAACGGGACAGTTGCATATACACGCCATACAGTGGGTGCAGTTGCCGTTCCAAAGGGGTCTGCCGTCCTTTATTTCAACATTTCCCAAGGGACATTTTTTCGCACAAAGCCCACAGGAGGTGCAGTTATTCTTTACAAGGAAGCCGTCGTCCTTAAGATAATATTTATTGAACATCTCATTGACAACGCCGCTTAAAACCACTCCTATTGCGCCCTCCCTGACTGTGGGGAGCTTTTCTTCATTTTTCATAGCACAGGCAGCTTTTTCAAGGATTTCATCGGCATCCTTCATAAGAAGCTCCTCCTCGGCTTCCGTTGTAACCTCAAACATTGCAAGGTAGTTTTCGGCCATTTTAACCTTGACTGTACCGCAGTAGGACTTGCCGATTTTATTGCAAAGAGCAAGATTATATTTTTCTGCCTTGCCTATCTGACCGCCACAGGTCATTACAAAATAAACCTTACTGCTGCCCTTGAGCTCTGTTTTTTCAAGAAGCTCTGTAACAACGACAGGAATTCTCCACGCATAGGTAGGAGCGCAGATTACAAAGGGCTTTTCACCTTCAAGAGGAGAAAAATCCTTGCTTTTTATTCTTGCCGAAAGATCAAGGCATTCGTCGGAAAGTCGGTCAGCAAGAAAGCGTGCGCAATACTCACTGTTACCCGTACCTGTAAAGAACAATATCATAATATCACCTTATCAAAAAATCCCACACTTTCGTATGGGATTTATTTTATTATTACATACCTGCAAGTGCTCGGATTTCTTCAACCTTGTCGGTCTTTTCCCACTGAACGTCAAGGTCCTCTCTGCCCACGTGACCGTAAGCGGCAAGCTGACGGTAAATGGGAGCACGGAGCTTGAGCATATCAATAATAGCTGCGGGACGAAGATCAAATACCTTGTTTACGATTTCAGCAATCTTGTCCTCATCAATTTTCGCAGTGCCGAAGCATTCAACAAGAACTGAAACGGGCTTTGCAACACCGATTGCATAAGCAAGCTGAACCTCGCACTTTGAAGCAAGACCTGCAGCAACAATATTCTTTGCAACGTATCTGCAAGCGTAAGCAGCACTTCTGTCAACCTTTGTGGGGTCCTTACCGGAGAATGCACCGCCACCGTGACGTGAGTAGCCGCCGTAGGTGTCAACGATAATCTTTCTGCCTGTAAGACCGCTGTCACCCTGAGGACCGCCTACAACGAAACGGCCTGTGGGGTTAACAAAAATCTTTGTATCCTCTGACATAAATTCAGCAGGAATAATAGGTCTGATAACATACTTTTCGACGTCTTCTCTGATCTGCTCAAGTGAAACGTCAGCGCTGTGCTGTGAGGAAACAACAACTGCAGTTACCTTTGAGGGCTTGCCGTCTACATATTCAACTGTAACCTGGCTCTTACCGTCTGCACGAAGGTAGCCGAGTGTGCCGTCCTTTCTTACCTCGGTAAGCTTCTTTGAAAGCTTGTGAGCAAGAGAAATGGGAAGGGGCATAAGCTCGGGAGTTTCGTCACAGGCAAAGCCGAACATCATACCCTGGTCACCTGCACCGTGAAGGTTGTATGCATCCTCTTCACCGCCCTTTAATTCAAGGGATTTGTCAACACCCATAGCAATGTCGGGTGACTGCTCGTCAAGAGCAACGAGAACTGCGCAGCTGTTGCCGTCAAAGCCCTTTGCGCCGTCGTCATAGCCGATGTCACAGATAACACCTCTTGCAATTTTAGCAACATCAACCTTTGCGGTTGTGCTGATTTCGCCCATTATAAGCACCTGACCTGTTGTTACTGTTGTTTCGCAGGCAACTCTTGAGTTGGGGTCCTGCTCATAGATAGCGTCAAGGACTGCGTCAGAAATTTGGTCACAGATTTTATCGGGATGCCCTTCTGTTACTGATTCTGAAGTAAAAAGAAACTTTTTCATTTTTTGTAACTCCTTTATTTTAAATAGTATTCTTAACAAAATAAAAAGCGGTCATAGCCTGACCGCTTCAAAGAAAACCTCATCTTTCGGTCTTGCCGCAGGATTTAGCACCTTGCCAAAGCAGGTTGCCGAGCTTCACAGGGCCTGTCCCCTCCGCTACTCTTAATAAGGAAATATTCATTTTTGCACAAGGTATTATATCAGCATGCCGCTGTAAAGTCAATAGCTGCAGAAGGTTATTTTGCAATTATCCACGCTTTTTTTACAGCTGAAGCAATATCGGCACTCGGCCACTCCTTTTCAGAATTAACTACACTTGTAGGATCATTGATGAAAAGCTTTCCGTCCTCACAGCCTCTCAAAACAATATAATGCTCCGAGGTAGAAATCATACCCTTATCAATAAGGCAGATAACAACCCTTTCCTCGCTTACGGCAGAAAGGATATTTTCTTCTGTTACCTCAAGCACTGTGCTTGTAAGACCAAGCTTTTCGGTGCCCTCCTTCATAATTGAAGAAAGTGTACCCTTGCCCTTTTTATAAAATCCGTTTTCTTCAGCAAAGGCGGCAACCTTATCGGGTGAAAAGCCTTCGTCACCTGTAAGATAATAGCCTGCCATAGCAAGGCATACGGGTGCATCACCGTTTACGCCGAGAATATCCTCACCGTACTGCAGGTAGCCCCACTGCTTATCCCATTGAACGAAAAGAGGAATCTCCTTTGTTCTCTGATATTTTTTGAGACTGACCTCTCTCTCCTTATCCTTTTCGTCAAAGTAAGAGGCAACAAAATCGGCAGTTTCAAAGTTTTCACTGTAAAGCTTCTGCAGACTTTCGGGATGAGCGGAAACGTCAACCACCTGTGCCTTATCTGCCGTTTTATCCTTATCGGATAAGGGTGAAGGTGCAACGCCGCTTTTATCAAGCACAGCCATAAGAATACAGGCAAGCACTGCAACAGCTACTGTAATGTAAAGCACTATACTGCCCGCCTTTACTACGGGATTAACCTTTTCCTTGTGTATAAATTCCTTTTCAAAGCTGGTCAAGGAATCGGAGGTTTTGTTGTTTTTAGTCAATATTTTCATTTTTCCTCCCCGGGGTCTCACACGCTGTATGCCCAGATATTGAGTATCTGGTCGGAGAACTCACTGAACTTCCATTTTTTCTCGGTTCTTATAATACTGTTAGGGTCATTTATGTAAAAATAACCGTCCTTGTAATCACGAAGCACTATGAAATGTCCGCTTCTTGTAAATACACCGGGACCCATAATAAGGATAATGGGATTACCCTGCTCAAGCCTGTCAATAAGTATATCCTCAACAAGGGGAAGATTTTCTGACTGAAGACCTAAATCGGATGCACCCTCGTCCATAAGCGACCAGGCTGTTCCTGCATCGGGAACGCAATAGCCCTCATCAAGGGCATATTTTACAACCTTATCAGGAGAAAAGGTTTTTGCGTCCCTTGTAAGGTGATAGCCTACCATTGAAAGAGCAACGGGCCCGCAGCCTGCATAGGCTACTGTTTCTCCGCCGTAATCGGCAAAGCCCCAGCGCACATCCCACTGAAGGAAGTGAGGCATTTCGGTGGCAAATTCATATTCACCAAGGTCAATAACATGCTCCTCGTCCTTTTCAAGAAAATATGAAAGAACAAAATCCCTTGCTTCGGGATTATTTTTGTAAAGAGTTCTCAGGTCCTTGGGATAAGCATCCATAAGCTCTATTTTTACAATTGTTTCCTTGCCGATATCAGGGTTAGCGGAGGCAGGCTCTTTTTCACTTGTGTTTTTTGAAGCTGCAGAGCATATAATTATAATAATCAAAGCGGCAAAAAATACGCCGATACCTATAAAGACGCGCTTTACATTCTTTTTGAGTCTGCGCTTTTTTCTTTTCTTCTGCATATACCTTCTCCTTAATAAGAATGTTACCTGAATATGATACTATAAAATGAAGCTTTTTTCAATGCTAAAAGGCAAAAAGCAAGAAAAATGTAATAAAAGTTAAAAGAGACTGCAAAAAAATTTCACAGTCTCTTTTTTATATAAAGCATTATTTTTCTATATCATATTTTTTTGAAAGACGGCTGAAAGCCTCTTCTCTTGTAATTTTACCTGTATTACATTCAATCATCACCTGAACATCCTTATCCTTAAGGTCATAGAACAGCCACACTATATAAGCAAGAAGGCCGCCTATTGCAGGAATGAGCATAAATATAAGCCAGAGCATATTCAGCGCATGAGGAGTCTGTATAACACCGCTTTGCTCAAGCTCCTGGAAGGAGCCGACCTCAACCACCTTCCAGCCTACAGATTTAAGACCGAGAAGGAACATGCCGAGTGAGCCTGAAATTGAGCCGGTAAGCTTTGCCATAAATGTCTGAACTGCAAAGGTGATACCCTTTGCCTCCGTACCGCTTTTGAAATAGCCGTACTCTGCACAGTCGGGGGTGAAGATAAACATTTCAAGTGCAACAACAGCAAGAGGTATTGAGCGTATTGTAAACATTACTATGTAAAGTGCAACGTTGCCGTAGCCTACTGCCCAGGTAATAACGCTGAGAATTACATACATAAGAAGGCATATACGGTTAACCTTCATCTTATCGTATTTACGGATAACCCTTGGAAGCAGCAATGCAATAAGAAGCTGAGGAACAGTGCCCACTGCACCTACAACAATTGAGAACAGTGCACTGTTGAACAGATAATACGAAACATAAAGTGTAAATGCATTACCTATACTGAGTGATGAATAGAAGAAAAGACCGAGATAATAAATAAGCAGATACTTGTTTTTGAACAGGTATGAAAACATCCTTTTTACGGTGAAGGTTTCCTCGGCTTCAGCAGTAAAGCGCTCCTTAAGCTTAAAGGAGGCAGGCAGCATGAATGCAAATGCCATAATACAGATAATAACAGCAATCATGCCGTAATTCATACCGACCTTTTCACTTACAAGTACAGTTGAAAGAGTAGAGGTGATACCTACACCTGCATAGGTGGCAATGCTTTTGAGTGACTGTACGCTGTTTCGCTCGTCAACACTCTGACTCATTGAGGTAAGTATGCCGAAAATAGGTACATCGCAAAGGGTGTAAGCAGTATCCCAGAGCATATATGCAATTGCAAACCATACAAGCTTAACAGTCTCTGATGAGCCCGAAGGAATGACAAAGGTAAGTATTGTTGCTATAGGAATAAGCATTGTAGAAACGCGTATCCACGGCAGATATTTTTTTCCGCTTTTAAATTTGATTGAGTCAAATATAACACCAAACAGGGTATCATTCACAGCGTCCCATACCTTTACAATAAGCATAACCGTTGCCGATTTCATCGGGTCTATGCCAAGGAATAAAAGGTATGTTGTAAGACACACATTAAAAAGCGTGTAAATCATATTCTGACCTGCAAAATATGAATAATAGCTGAGTCTTTCTGTAGGCTCTGTTGTCCAGCCTTCAGGTGTTGCAAGCATATTTTTAATTTTTGATGTAATTCCCATATTTTCTCTCCTTAAATCAGACGTATATCAGTCCCTGTGCTTTAAAAGTGCTACGCTTTCGACTGTTGTTTCACTGTCCCAACAGATATGCGTCACATTTTCATCCCCGTCATAAAAGACGGGGAATTTGAAATTGATACATTTTAACAGTCTGCCGTCGGGTTGTTCTTCTTTGAATATCTCAATGCTTTCAATAAAGGTATTAAGAAACCTCTTTTTCTCAGCATCGGTAAACTCTTTGTACATTGTACCATAATAATGCAGAAAAAGATAGACATTTTCGCCTGATATTTTTTCTTCTTTGATATTTGCTATACGGGACTGTAATTCTGTTATTTGCTCCTCTACAACCTCTATCTCATCATAGAAATCATAAAGTCTGTTCTGCATATCCTGATACTTTTTATCATAATGCCTGTCAGTAACATCAAGAGTATCTATCTGCGATGCAAGCTTTCTCTTTGACATAACAAGCTGATTTAACTGTTTCTTGAGGATGGCAAGCTCTTCTTCAAGACCTTCTGTATTTACTCTTGTGTTTATCTTCTCGCACAAGGCTTTTTCAAATTCAGTGTTTGATACAAGCCTTTCAATTACTTCTTCAACAGCACCGTTAATGATTGTCTGATTCCATTGTCTGTGATAATCGCACATGTGTCCGTCAACCCTCATACGATGCTTACAGGCATAATAAAAGTGGTCTTTATAGATTGTACCGTCAGGCTTTTTCTTACGGTTAATATTGCCGTACATTGCCGCACCACAAACAGGACAGCGGAGCAATCCTGATAATAAATGCTCGTGGTCAAGGTTGTAAATCTTCTCTCGTTTAACACCTAATTTCTTTCGTTTCTGCTGAGCTAACTCCCAATCTTCAACAGATACAATAGCTTCATGAATACCGTCATAAACAGGATATTGTTCTTGTTTAACTATATGATACTCATTTCGGGTACCGTTAATCTTTTCGGTTTTTCGTCTGCCGAAAGCTATCTTTCCGCAATAGACAGGGTTCTGTATAACCAGCTTTATAAAATGGGCAGAAAAGGTATCTAATGTACCGTTCTGTCTTGGCTTTTTTACAATACCGTGTTGGTTGAGATATTTAGCAATACCATTTGCACCCATATTTGTATTTATATATTTATCAAATATAATGCGTATGGTTTCAGCCTCATCCTCGGCTATCTTCAGTTCGCCTTTTTCAAGATAATATCCGTAAGGGGCAAAGCCGCCGTTCCACTTACCCTCTCTTGCCTTTTGTTTTCTGCCTTCCATTGTCTGAACGAGAATATTCTCACGCTCGATTTCAGCAACAGCAGACAAGACGGAAATCATCAGCTTACCGCTATCCTTTGAGCTGTCTATACCATCCTCAACACAGATAAGATTTGCACCGTAGTCCTGCATAATCTGTAATGATGAAAGAACATCAGCAGCATTT
>JBGVGP010000017.1:0-5705 GCA_045121735.1 Acutalibacteraceae bacterium | reverse complement strand
TATTTGATTCCCATATTTTTGCAGGGTCCTGCTCAAATTCCTTAAGCAGATACATAATAAGCTCCTCCGACTGACTTTCAGAGCCTACGATAGGTGCAACCTCTGTTGTAATATCAGCCTTAAGCATATGTATGGAAGGTGCTGATGCCTTAAGTCTCACACCGTATCTTCCGCCCTGACGCATAATTTCTGGCTCCTCAAGGCTCAACTGCTCCATTGTGGGCATAACAATTCCGTAGCCCGTGCTTTCAACCTCATCAAGTGCAGTCTTGAATCGGTCATATTCTTTTTTAGCAGCAGTAAGATCAACAAGTGCAGACATAAGCGCCTGCTCATCTTTGATTTCTATTCCCACCTTTTCGCTGAGCACACCGTAAAACAGCTCGGGCTCTATTTCAAGCTTCACGGTAATTTTACCTTTTGATAAATCCATATCCGTAATATTACAGCTATTTATTTTTTCACCCTCACCGACGCTTTCAGCAAAGCTTCTGCCGTCGCGCATTTTAGTAACATTTACAGCTGAAGATTTTATTGAAGAATAAATACTCTTTTTAATTTCATTCTCCTTTTCAAGCCCTGTTATCCACCTTGGGAAATCAATTTTAAGCTCTTTGACAGGGAATTCATAAAGCATCTGTTTTATAATCTCGTTAATTTCTTCCGACGTTAACTCCATACAGTTTACGGGCAGAACCTTAACGTTATATCTTTCACAAAGCTGAAGCGCAAGATTTTTACAGGAGGAGGCGCCGGGATTTTTACTGTTGAGAAGCACAATAAAAGGCTTGTTAATTTGCTTAAGCTCATTTATAACTCTTTGCTCCGCATCCTCATAGTCGCTTCTGTCAATGCCGGATATACTGCCGTCTGTTGTAACAACAAGACCTACCGTCGAATGCTCTTCAATAACCTTTTTTGTTCCGATTTCTGCCGCAAGGTTAAAGGGTATTTCCTTTTCTGCCCAAGGAGTTTTAACCATACGCGCCTTGCCGTCTTCAATGTAACCGAGACTGCCCGGCACCACATAACCCACACAGTCAATAAGCCTCACCTTGAACCTTGCCGAATCGTCAACGGCAATTTCTACAGCATTTTCGGGCACAAATTTAGGCTCAGTTGTCATTATAGTTTTACCCGAAGCTGATTGAGGCAATTCGTCCGTCGCTCTTTCTCTTTGTGCCATATTTTCAATGTTAGGCAAAACAAGGTTATCCATAAACTTCTTTATAAGCGTCGATTTACCCGTTCTTACCGGTCCGACAACACCTATGTAAATGTCACCCTGAGTACGCTGTGCTATTGAATCGTAAATACTTGTCATGTCATCCGTCCTCTTTTATATTGTTACGCTAAATAGTATGCTGATAAAAACAAAACTATGACATAAAAAAGAGACGGATAAATATCCGCCTCTTACGTTTATTTACATTTCATTAAGAGCCTTTTCAATAGCATCAAGCCCTTCATTTATTTCCTCATAGGTTATTGTAAGGGGAGGAAGCATACGAAGCTTCACCTTTGCAGTAAGAGCAAGAACTCCGTTCTCAATACCCTTTTTCACAATGTCTGCAGCTTTCACATCCTCATCAAGACGGATACCGAGCATTAATCCCTTACCGTCACAACCAAGCACATGAGGCATTTTAAGAAGTCTCTTCCTGATATACTCCCCTTTTTCTGCAACGCTACAAAGAAAATCCTCATCCATTTTTTCAAGTATATACTTTGCGCCTGCAGTTGCAACGGGATTTCCGCCAAAGGTTGTAGCATGGTCACCTGCAACAAGAACATTTTCAGTTTTTTCACCGAACATTACACACCCGAGAGGAAGACCGCCGCCCAGACCCTTGGCTGTTGTTACAATATCGGGCTCTATACCGTAATGCTGAAAAGCAAAAAGCTTACCTGTTCTGCCGACACCTGTCTGAACCTCGTCAATTATAAGGATAATATCCTTTTCCTTGCAAAGCTTTTCCGCCTCCTTTACAAAAGCTTCATCAAGAGGCATAACACCGCCCTCACCCTGAATAAGCTCCATCATCAATGCACACACAGAACTGTCTTCAAGGGCATTTTTGAGGCTATCAAGGTCGTTTGCAGGTGTGAACTCAAAGCCTTCGGTAAAGGGAAAGAAAAAGTTATGAAAAACATCCTGTCCCGTCGCCGCAAGAGTTGTAACTGTTCTACCGTGGAAGGAGTTATTGAGAGTAAGAATCTTACTTCTGCCCCCACCGTATTTTGTAAAGCTGTATTTTCGGGCGCATTTTATAGCACCCTCATTACTTTCTGCACCACTGTTTGAAAAGAAAACCTTTTTCATTCCTGTTTTTTCACAAAGAAGCTTTGCAGCTTCTGCACAGGGAGAGGTGTAATAAAGGTTTGAAATATGCTGAAGGGTTGTAAGCTGCTTTGTAACAGCCTGAACCCAGCCCTCATCACAGAAGCCAAGAGAATTTACACCTATACCGCTTGAAAAATCGATATATTTTTTTCCGTCAAAATCATAGCAGGTTGCACCGTTACCCTTTTCAATGGCAACAGGAAAGCGTCCGTAGGTGTTTGCTACATACTGCTTATCCGTCTGCTGAACTTTTTCAAAATTACTCATTATTTGTGCCTCACTTTGTCATAAGTGTACCGATACCCTCGTCAGAAAACATTTCAATAAGAATAGAATGAGGAATTCTGCCGTCAATCATAACCGCCTTCTTCACACCGCTTCTTACTGCTTTTTCACAGCTTTTCATTTTAGGTATCATACCGCCGGAAATTATACCGCTTTCAATAAGTGACGGTACCTCATCTACATGTATTTCCGGAATAAGAGATTCGGGGTCATTGACATCTCTTAAAAGACCGGGAATATCTGAAAGTGTAATAATATTTTCCGCATTAAGAGCTGCTGCAATTTCAGCCGCCGCAGTATCAGCGTTGATATTATAAACCTGTCCCTCTTCATCGATACCGACGGTTGCTATTACGGGAATATAACCCTCCTCGAGCACCTTTTCAATAGGCTTAGGGTCAATTTCAGTTATGTCGCCGACAAAGCCGTAGTCAAATTCATCCGCCATAGGCTTTGCCTTTATCATAGCACCGTCAATACCGCAAAGACCTACTGCCTTACCGCCGCAGCGCTCTACAAGAGAAACAAGGTCCTTGTTAGTTTTACCTGCAAGCACCATCTGTACTACCTCGGCTGTCTCCTTATCGGTATAACGAAGACCGTTTACAAATTTAGACTCTATGCCAAGCTTTTTAAGCATACCGCTTATTTCAGGTCCGCCACCGTGGATAAGTACAATTCTGATACCTACGAGTGTAAGCAGAATAATATCACTCATTACTGCCTGCTTAAGCTCGGGATTTATCATAGCGTTACCGCCGTATTTTACAACAACGGTTTTTCCGTAATATTTTTGAATATAAGGCAAAGCAGCCGTAAGCACCTGCGCCTTCATACTGTCAGTTATAACAATTTTTTCATCCATACAGGACACCTCTTAAGTACGGTAATCACCGTTAATTTTTACATAGTCATAGGTAAGGTCACAGCCCCAGGCTGTTGCATCATATTCACCCTGATTCATACACACTGTAAGTGCAATTTCATCTTCAAGAAGAATTTCTTTAGCCTTTTCCTCTGAAAATTCTATACCGAAGCCATTTTCACACACCTTGATTTCACCTTTACAGGATGAAAGGTAAACGTCGATTGTATCAACTCTGAAATCGCCCTCGGTATAACCGATTGCACAAAGAATTCTGCCCCAGTTGGCATCTGAACCGAACATAGCAGTTTTCACAAGAGACGAGCAGATAATTGACTTTGCAATTTTCTTTGCAGTAAGCTCATCGGGAGCACTCTTAACTGTGCATTCAAGAAGTCTCTGAGCACCCTCGCCGTCACCTGCAATAAGACGTGAAAGCTTAACTGAAACCTCCTTAAGAGCAGCTTTGAATATTTCATAATCAGCAGCTGCTTCAGTTATCTCATCATTGTCGGCATAGCCGTTTGCCATAATGCAGACCATATCGTTTGTTGAAGTGTCACCGTCAACGGAAATCATATTGAAGGTATCCTTAACTGTGTCACTGAGTGCCTTCTGAAGCATTGCAGAACTGATTTTACAGTCTGTTGTCATAAAGCAAAGCATTGTTGCCATATTAGGATGAATCATACCTGAGCCCTTACAGCAGGCGCCGAGAGTCACCTTTTTGCCGCCAAGCTCAAATTCAACTGCACATTCCTTGGGAATTGTATCTGTTGTCATAATTGCACAAGCTGCATCGTTACCGCCGTCAGCTGACATCTGTGAGGCTAATTTTTCTGCGTGATTTGCAATAGGCGTAACATCAAGTGTCATTCCTATAACACCCGTTGAAGCAACGATTATATCCTTTTTATCAACATCAAGTGCCTTTGACGCTATATCACACATCATTTCAGCCTTGAGCACACCGTCGCTGTTACAGGTGTTGGCATTGCCGCTGTTTACGATAACTGCCTGTGCGTAGCCGTCAGCAAGGTTATTTCTTGTTACCGTAATAGGAGCACCGTAAACCTTATTTTGTGTATAAACAGCTGCAGCTGCAGCCTTGACCTCACTTTTTATCATAGCAAGGTCTTTTTTGCTCTGATTTTTTCTTATTCCGCAATGTATTCCTGATGCAGTAAAGCCTTTAGCAGCAGTAACGCCGCCCTCAATATATTTCATAATAATACCTCCGTGTTACAATGCCGTTGCTTCGTCAAAGCCCATGGCAATGTTCATATTCTGCACGGCAGCCGAAGAAGCACCCTTACCGAGATTATCAAAAACTGCAGTAAGTGTAACTCTTTCACCGTTACCGCCGACATAAATTTTAAGCTCGTTTGTACCCTCAAGACCCATCGGTGAAATGAAGCCGTTTTCAGGCAAGGCACTTACAGAAATAAATGCCGAATCCTTATAATAAGCCTTAAAGAACTCTGTCAGCTCTTCAGCACCAAGCTTTTTATCAAGCAAAGCAGTATGTATAGGTACGCTGACAGCCATACCGCAATAGTAATCACTTACAATAGGATTAAAAACCGGCTCTGCCGAAAGACCTGTAATTTTTTTCATTTCCGGCAGATGCTTGTGCATCTGTGTAAGACCGTACTGTCTCGGTGAATCGTATTCCTCCGGTCTTTCTGCAGCCTCATACTCACCTATCATTTTGTTTCCGCCGCCGCTGTAGCCTGTTATACTGTGTGCCGTAACGGGATAAGAAGCAGGCATAATACCCGAAGCAATCAAAGGATATACAAGTGAAATGAAGCCTGTTGCGTGACAACCGGGATTGGCTATTCTTTTAGATGCGATTATTTTTTCTCTATGCAAATGTGAAAGCTCAGGAAAGCCATAGGTCCAACCGTCAGCTGTTCTGTGAGCAGTGCTTGCGTCTATAACAACTGTTTCAGGGTTTGTTACAAGCTTTGCTGCTTCAACTGCAGCTGCATCGGGAAGACAGAGAAACACAACATCAGCCTCATTCATAAGCCTCTGTCTTTCTGCTGCATCCTTACGCTTTGCTTCGTTTATTTCAATAATCTGCACAAGTGGGTGCTTAAGAAGCTTGGCTTTAAGCTGTAAGCCTGTTGTACCCGCCTGTCCGTCAATAAATGCTTTAATCATAAATATCGCTCCAAAAATAATTCAATAGAGTAAATTATACAT
>JBGVGP010000016.1:0-24669 GCA_045121735.1 Acutalibacteraceae bacterium | reverse complement strand
TAAAAGAGAAACTTATGAGGATATCGTAAAAAACGATATTTAAGGAGAAATATTATGTTTATTGATCTTGCCAAAATTCACGTCAAAGCAGGTGACGGCGGTAACGGCGCCATAGCCTTCCACAGAGAAAAATTTGTTAATGCAGGCGGTCCCGATGGCGGTGACGGCGGTAAGGGCGGTGACATCGTTTTTCTTGTAGACGATAATCTTTCTACCCTTGCAGATTTTAAGTACAAAAGAAAATATAAGGCTGCCAACGGCGCAGACGGTCAGGGCGGCAGAAGAAACGGCAGAAAGGCCGAGGACCTTATTATCAAGGTGCCAAGAGGTACGGTTGTCCGCGAAAAGGAAAGCGGAGTTATAATGGCAGATATGTCCTCCGACGAGCCTTTTATTGCTGCAAAGGGCGGCAGAGGCGGCTGGGGTAACAGCCACTTCGCAACAGCTACAAGGCAGACTCCCCGTTTTGCAAAGGGCGGTGCTCCCGGTGAGGAGTGGGAGGTTGTTCTCGAGCTTAAGCTTCTTGCCGATGTAGGTCTTTTAGGCTTCCCCAATGTAGGTAAGTCAAGCTTCATTTCAGTTGTAAGTCAGGCTAAGCCTATAATTGCAGACTATCACTTTACAACAATTACACCCGTTCTCGGTGTTGTTTCAATGGGTGAAGGCAGCTCCTTTGTTATAGCTGATATTCCCGGTCTTATTGAGGGCGCAAGTGAGGGCATAGGTCTTGGCCACGCATTTCTTCGTCACGTTGACCGTTGCCGTATGCTCGTTCATATTGTTGACGTTGCAGGCAGCGAGGGCCGTGACCCCATTGAGGACTTTGAAAAAATCAACCTTGAGCTTGAACGCTTCAACCCCGAGCTTGCCGAAAGACCTCAGATTGTTGCGGCTAATAAAATAGACCTTGCAACAGATGAGCAGAGAGAAGCCTTCAGAGCTTATATAGAAGAAAAGGGCTACGAATATTTCGAAATGTGTGCTCCCATTCTCGAGGGCACCAAGGAGGTAATTGACGCTGTTGCAGCAAAGCTTGCAACCCTTCCTCCCGTTGTCCGCTACGAGCAGGAGGAAATTCCTCTTGATATGCTTGTTAAAAAGCAGAATACAGGCTTTACAATCACCGTTGAGGATGACGTTTACATCGTTGAAGCAGAGTGGCTTATCAAAATTCTCTGCCGTACAGACCTTGACGACTATGAATCCCTTCAGTATTTCCAGCGAGTGCTTATTTCAAGCGGTATAATCGATGCACTTCGTGAAAAGGGAATAAACGAGGGTGACATTGTAAGCATCTACGATTACGAATTTGAATTTATGGAGTAAAAATGGAACGTTTTTATAACAGAGATTGTGATACAGAAAATTTAAGCCCCCTTACCCTTGCCTTTATGGGTGATACGGTTTTTGATATGTTTGTCCGTGAGCAGCTTATCTGTCAGGCAAACAGACCTGTAAACGCCCTTCATTCAAATGCAACAAGGCTTGTAAAGGCCTCGGCGCAGTCGAAGGCAATGGATAAGATTATGCCTATGCTTACAGAAAAGGAAATCACCGTATTCAAAAGAGGCAGAAATGCTCACACTAACCACAGAGCAAAAAATGCAAGTGAGGGTGATTACCATAGGGCAACAGGTCTTGAGTCGCTTTTCGGTTACCTTTACCTTAAGGGTGAAATTGAAAGACTCAGAGAGCTGTTTGACATTATATCACAAGAAAACGAATAAAGGAGAATTGTTATGGCATCAAATGACGGTTTCTGGTTAATTAAAACTGTTGATAAAAAGGTTAACGTAAAGGGCGCCGCTTATCTCGATCTCATGCTTTGCAACAAGGAGGGCGAAATGCCTGCAAAGCTCTGGGATTACAGTGAGGCTGTTCACGGTGAATATACTCCCGGTGAGGTTATAAAGGTGCGCGGCACAGTTACGCAGTTTAACGGTAACGATCAGCTTCGTGTCGATAAAATCCGTCACGCAGAGGCGAATGACGGCATAGATATTGCCGATTTTGTTCCCTCGGCAGAATACAGCGGTGAAATGATGCTCGGTGAAATAATGAACATCATTGCAAACGTTGATGACGGCGAGCTTCAGCGCCTTACCTATGAGCTTGTAAAGGAAAGAGAGCAGCAGCTTCTTCACTGGCCTGCAGCCTTCAAGCTTCATCACGCAATAAGAGGCGGTCTTCTTTATCACACACTTTCAATTCTTCGTCTTTGTGAGGGCGTTTGCGCTATTTATCCCAGCATTGATAAGGACTTACTTATGTGCGGCGCAATTGTTCACGACCTTTGCAAAATTGACGAATTCAACTTAAGCTCCGCAGGTCTTGTTACAGGCTACAGCGTAAAGGGTGAGCTTCTCGGACACCTTGTAATGGGCGCAATGAGCATCGGCAGAAAGGCCGAGCAGCTTGGTATCAGCGGCGAAAAGGCAATGCTTTTACAGCACATGGTTATCTCTCACCATGGGGAGCCTGACTTCGGCGCAGCCGTAAGACCTATGTTCCTCGAGGCAGAAATTTTAAGTCAGCTTGATAAGCTTGACGCTACAATTTATGAGATAAATGAGGCAGTTTCAGGTGTTGATGAGGGCGAGTTCACTCAGAGAATGTGGGCCCTTGATAACAGAAAGCTTTATAACCACGGCAGAAAAACAGCCGAGCCAAAGGCAAAGCTTGACTAAATATTGCTAATAAAATTAGTTACACAATGCAAAAAAACAGTCCCTTAAGGTCGAAATTTAAGTGAAAAGGTAGAAAATACGAAAATAGTGTTGCTTTTTTTCTTTAAAAATGGGATAATGTATCGTAAATTATTATGTCATATTGCAGGTTAAGGAGGTCTTTATCAATGAGAGTTATCACCGGAAGCGCAAGAGGCAGAAGGCTTCTTACTCTTGAAGGTACAGATGTAAGACCTACAACGGACATTGTAAAAGAGGCAATGTTCAGCATAATTCAGTTTGAAATTGAAGGCAGACGTGTGCTTGACCTTTTCGGTGGCAGCGGTCAGCTTGCAATTGAGGCTCTTTCAAGAGGTGCTCACAGTGCAGTTATTGTAGACGCTTCAAAAAAATCCGTTGACGTAATAAAGAAAAATCTTGAAACAACAGGCTTTGACAAAAATGCAGTTGTTATCAATTCCGATGCAATTTCCTTCCTTTCAAGAAGAGCGGAAAAGTACGATATAGCTCTTATCGACCCGCCCTATTCAAAGGGACTTATGGAAAAGGCACTGGAAAAAATCAGTGATGTAATGAACGAAGGCGGAGTTATTATCTGTGAGGCTCCCTTCGGTGATGAAATGCCCGAACAGGCAGGCACCTTCACGCTGAAGAAAAAATACAGATACGGTAAAACAGGTCTTTTTGTTTACCGTTTTAATGAAGAGGGGAATGAATGATGGAAAGAATTGCCATTTATCCCGGTTCCTTTGACCCTGTAACAAGCGGTCATCTTGAGATTATCAGAAGAAGTGCAAAGCTTTTTGATAAAATTATCGTTGTTGTTATGACAAATTACCGTAAGACGGGTATGTACGCCTTTACCGTTGAGGAGAGGGTCGAGCTTATCCGCAAGTGCATCGGTGATTTGCCTAACGTCAGCGTTGATTCATATATGGGACTTCTCGCCGACTATGCAAAAAAGACCGGAGCAACAGCCATTGTAAAGGGCTTGCGCGCGGTATCGGATTTTGAAGATGAGTTTCAGCAGGCGCTTATCAATAAGAAGCTTAACGGCGATGTTGAAACAGTATTTCTGGCTGCCTCATCGGAGCATATGTTCTTAAGCTCCAGCGTTATCAAGCAGGTATGTCAGCTCGGTGGAGATATATCCCTGTTTATTCCAAAAGAAATCTCGCAAGAAGTTATTCAAAAGATAAAGAAAGGGTAGGATATTATGTCAAACTATTATGATCTTGAAACAGATCTCGGCGTAGAGGATGTAGCTGCCGAGGGGGAATACGAAGAATACGAGGATTACGAAGAGTACGATAACTATGAGGACGCTTCTGAATTCGGTAACTATAACCCCGAAGAAGCTGACGCAAAGTGGGGCGCAATGGATTTCGATCAGCTTGTTGTTGAAATGGAATCAATCGTTTCACGCAGCAAGAGATACTTCTTCTCAAAGACAAAGAGAGTTGTAAACGGTGAAGACCTTGCTCAGCTTGCACAGCACATTCAGAACAAGCTTCCTTCAGAAATAATTGCAGCAAAGGATATTATCACAAGACAGGTTGCTATTATCGATGACGCTAACACTCAGAAGGCTAACATCATCGCAGCAGCACGTCAGGAAGAAACTGATACTGTTAACAGAGCTAAGGAGTACTACTCAAAGACTGTTAAGAAGGCTCAGGACGATGCAGCAGGTATTGTTGCACGTGCAAATGAGCAGGCAACTGCAATGGTTCATGAAAGCAACATCTATAAGCTTGCAAAGGAAGAAGAAGCAAGAATTCATCAGGAAGCAGAGCAGTATGCACACGAGCTTCTTGAAAAGACAAAGCAGGAATGCGAAGAGCTTCGTGCACAGGCAAAGGCTTACGCTATCAGCGTAACAGAAGGCGCACACAACTTCATCACAAACAGCCTTGCAGGTTACCAGAGAATTGCTATGTCAAATCTTGACACAATCAACACTGTTAACAATCAGTTCCAGGGTGAATATGCAGCACAGGTGCAGGCACTTGGTATTGCACATCAGCCTCAGCAGGAAATTCAGTAATTTAAAAATCCACGGAAAATCCGTGGATTTTTTTATAAAAGATAAACAGGTATACAGAAAGACCACGGAAAATCCGTGGTCTTTTTCATTATCAGTAGCCGAGTCTCTTAAGCACAGACTCGTCACACTTATCAGCCATTGAGCCGATTTTTGCCCACATGGCGTCTGCCTTTTCCTTCCATTCAAAGTAGCCTTCAGCAGTTACGGGATATTGCTCGTAAAGCTTTGTCACATTGAGCATGTCCATAAGACCCTTTGCAATTGCACCAACGGTCGCAGGCTTCATTTTGCCTGTAATAACACCGGATGCAATGCCTGTGATGATGTCTGCAACATCCTTGGCGCTGATGTCGAGGTCTTCACCCTGGTTGCCGAGAATCTTACGGCTGAAGATAATATCCTTTTTAAACAGATATTCAGCTTCTTCGGGGCTGCAGGAAACAATACCCATAAGAAGAGGACGCATTGAGTCAAAGGCAGTACCCTGTTTTTTGATGTATTCACAGTTGATGGGCCACATGTTCGAGCGTGTGAGCGGCTTGCCCTTTTTAAGAAGCTCATCGATTACGTTCACTGCAATTTCACACTGAACGAGTGATGATGTGCAGCCTTCACCGCAGGTGGGCTTTGTAAGGCAGGCGGTATCACCAAGAGCAATAAAGCCATCGTCAACAAAGGAGTAAATACCTCTGTGGTAGGGGGTAAGACCCTTTTCTACCTTTTCTACCTTGTATTCGGGCCAGGGAACGTTCTTTCTGAACTGTGTTTTGTAAATTTCTTCAGCATAGTCGTAGCCGTAGTTACCGCCTACACCGAGAATTGCGCCGTGCTCTTCACCTGAGGGCGCTGACCATACCTTATAGTTAAGGAATGAAGCGTCAAGGTCACGGGCGCGAACCTTTTCGTCAAGATATTTTACATAGTAAAGAACTACGAAGAATACGTCTCTGTTAGTAAGCTTGAAGTTTTCTACGGTTGAGCTGTCGGGCATCTGTCTTCTTGCAACGGCGGGGATACCTGTACAGTCAGCAACAAGCTTTGCCTCAACCTCTTTTTCTCCCTTTGAGGTCTTGTACCTTGCACCCTTTACCTTGCCCTTTTCGTCAAAAACAAGCTCGGTGAATTCTGCGCCACAGGTGATTTTTGCACCGGCCTTTTTTGCTTTTTCGTGCATAAAGAGTATGTACTCGTGCTTGTGAAGACCTACAACTGTTGCAGGCTTTCCACTTTTTGCGTAATTGCCGAAGGGTGACATTACCGGTGAGCCTTCAAAGGTAAAGCCGAATTCCTTTGCGTCGCGCTCGGGAATTTCAAGGCCGAACTGGTCCATTTCCTTCTTGCTCATATGAAAAATATCATATTCACGTGAAATGTTCTTCTTATCGTTCTTTTCAATCATAAGAACCTTGTAGCCTTTTTCTGCCATTTTTCTTGCAAACCAGCTGCCTGTGGTTGAGCCGCCGACAACGAGAACATCATACTTTTCCATAATTTTAAACTCCTTTTAGCTTTGTTCGTTACAATAGTAACACTTTAAACATAAATATTCAATACTTAATAAGATTTTTTAACTATTATAAACGAAGTAATTGTTTATTTCCTGCCATTTTTCCACAAGCCACAGCCTGATCTCGTATTTTTTATCGGTTATTATCTGCTGCTGCTTTTCGGTAAGTATGCCGTCAAAGTCTTCGGCACCCTTTTCTGCGGCGGGAAGACAGAGCGCAGGAAACATTATGCACCACCAGTTTTTTCCCTTGCCCTCGCCGATTGTTACCTTAAGCGCATCGTAGGTGCCTGCCGGCAGGGTAAAGCCCTCGTAACGGCGGGTCGGGAAATAGCTTTTGCCGAGGCTTACGGTCGCAGTACAGGGGTAGCCCTTTTCTGTAAGAAAGCTGTCTGCCTCCCTTTGTATAAGCGAGATGCCCTTTGAAATTTTTTCTTCGGCAGCCTCCTTTGTTTCGCTTTCGCCGAAAATCTCCTTACCCCTGACAAGCAGTCGGTCACGAAGCTCAAGCTTTATTTGTTGGTCATAGCTGCTGTCGGAGGCGGCTATAACGTGAAGCCGCAGTACGCTTTGCCTTATGCCGTCACATTCACTGTCAAGCTTATAAGTTGATACAGTTACACATATAATAAAAGCAATGAGGGCGGCAAGCTCAATTTTTCTGAATTTCATTATGTAGCCTTCTTTCCTTGTGATGTCATAGTTATTGACCGGGTGCACAGGTATTATGCATAAAAGTAAATAAAGGCTGAATACAGGCTTAATTTTTTCGGCACAATAGACCTTGAGGGTGAACAGGCAGTAAAGGCTGTTAAACTTTTTTTGTGCTATTGACAAAAAGCATAGGAGCGCTTAATATAAAATTACAGTTATACCAAAGGAGGATATTTATGCAGACATTTGAAAAGGTTTGTAATATCATTTCTGAAAATCTGGGGCTTGGTCCTGACTTTAATTTTTCAAAGGATACAACCTGGCACGAGCTTAATGCGGACAGTCTTGATCTTGTTGAGATTATAATGGAAATTGAGCTTGAATTTGATATTTCTGTTCCCGATGAGGATGTTGCGGCAATGCAGTGTATGGGTGACCTTGTGGATTACATTGACGCTGAAATTTGATATTTGAAAAGGTGAAGTAAAAAAATGTCGGACTATAAATGTATTATATGGGATTGGAACGGTACGCTTCTTAATGATGTGCCGCTTAATATGAGAATAGTGAATACGCTTCTTAACGAAAGGGGCGTAAGGCCGCTTGAAAGTGAGGAATACTATAAAACCGAGTTTTCTTTTCCGATTATAGATTTTTACCGTAAGATAGGCTTTGACCTTGAAAAAGAGGATTTTACCCTTATTGCAAGGGAGTATGCACGTCTTTTTGATGAGGGCTATCCTGAAGCAGAGATTTTTCCCGATGTAGAGCAGATGCTCTACCTCATAAAGCATTCGGGCAAGGAGCAGCTTATTATCTCTGCCTCGGAGCAGGGATACCTTCTTAAGCAGGTTGAATATTTTGAGCTTTCCCATTATTTTACTGATATCTTAGGCGTAAGCGATGTGCTCGGAAGCAGCAAGATAGAGCGTGCAAGGGGTTGGATAAAGGAAAGAGGCATTGACCCGTCAGAGGTGCTTTTTATAGGTGATACCGAGCACGACTTTGATACTGCAAAAGCAATAGGCTGTGACTGCGTGCTTGTTGCAAGAGGGCATAACAGCAGAAAAAGGCTTGAGAAAACAGGCTGCAGGGTTTACGATGATCTTGAATTTGTAAGGGATACGGTGACAGTATGAAAAAGGTTGTAATTGCACCCGATTCCTTTAAGGGAACGCTTTCGTCTGTCAGGGTGTGTGAAATACTTTCCAAGGTAATAAAAAATAATTACCCTGATGCAGATATAACCGCTATACCTGTTGCTGACGGAGGAGAGGGTACGGCAGAGGCTTTGCAGTACGCCCTTGGCGGTGAAAGAATTTACTGCAGTGTAAAAAGCCCCCTCGGAAGAGATATAAAGGCATACTATCTGTTACTGCCTGATAAAACAGCCGTTATCGAGACTGCCCTTGCCTCGGGTATTACGCTTGAAGAAAAGAATGATGCCCTGCTTGCCTCGTCCTACGGCTCGGGTCAGCTTATTAAGGCTGCACTTGACGCAGGGGCAAGGAGACTTTTTGTAGCTATAGGCGGCAGTGCAATGACAGATGCAGGTATAGGCTGTCTTGCTGCACTCGGTGCAAAATTTTACTCGTGTGATAATGAGGAGCTTTATGCCTGCGGAAAAAGCTTAAGACTTATTGAAAGGGCAGATTTCACTTGTCTTGATAAAAGACTTACTGAAAGTGAAATTACTGTTTTGTGTGATGTTAAAAATCCCCTTTACGGCAGACAGGGTGCCGCTTACATATTTGCCCCGCAGAAGGGCGCAACGGAAAATGATGTGGAAACCCTTGACGAAGGGCTTAAAAAATTTTCATGTATAGCAGAAGCTTTTCTCGGTAAGGACTATTCCTCTTATGAGGGCACAGGTGCTGCAGGAGGACTCGGCTTTGCCCTTGTTGCCTTTATGGGCGCAAGGCTTAAAAGCGGTATAGCTACGGTGCTTGAGCTTTGCAATTTTGAAAGCACGGCGGAAAGTGCTGACCTTGTAATTACAGGTGAGGGCAGACTCGACAGTCAGAGCCTTATGGGTAAGGTGCCCTACGGAGTAGCGTCACTCTGTAAGGGTAAAAGAGTTATTGCCGTAGTCGGTATAAATGAAGCCTCGCGTGAGGAATGCATCGCAATGGGAATAGATGAGGTTATAGAGACAAATTATCTGCATCTGCCCTTTGATGAGATAAAAGACAGGGCAGAAGAGATGCTATATGCCGCTGCAGAAAAAATAAAGCTGTGATTTATGAGGAAATTTCTGCTTTTCCCTTGATTTATTTTTAATTTTGTGGCTTAATATAAGGTGTATCAAAATGAACAAAAGGAGCAATTAAAATGAGCGAGATTAAAAGACTTAAATGCTTTATCGACGGACAGTGGATTGACTCAAAGACAGAGAAATACATGCCCGTTTACAATCCCAGCACAGGTGAAGTAATTGCAGAAACTCCCTGCTGTACAAAGGAAGAGGTTGAAGCAGCTATCGCATCAGCAAAGGCAGCCTTCCCCGCATGGTCAAATACACCCGTAATGAAGAGAGTTCAGGTGCTTTACAAATTCCGTGAGCTTCTTATGGAGCATATGGATGAGCTTTCAAAGCTTTGTGCCCTTGAGCACGGTAAGGTGCTTTCAGAGGCAAAGGGTGACATCCTTAAGGTTAAGGAGCCCGTTGAGCTTGCAATCGGTGCACCTATGGCTCTTCTCGGCGACTCAATGAGAGACACCTCAAACGGTTATGATACAACACTTTACTATGAGCCCGTTGGTGTATTTGCAGGTATCGTTCCCTTCAACTTCCCCGGTATGATTCCTATGGGCTGGATGGTTCCCTGCTGTATTGCTGCAGGTAACACAATTGTTCTCAAGCTTGCATCAATGACTCCTATGACAGCTATGAGACTTAACGAGCTTCTTGTTGAAGCAGGTCTTCCCAAGGGTGTTGTTAACCTTGTAACCTGCTCAAGAGTAGAGGCTGATATTTTCCTTAAGCATCCTGATGTTAAGGGTATCACCTTCGTTGGTTCAACAAAGGTTGGTCTTCATGTTTATAAGGAGGCTGCTGCAACAGGAAAGCGTGTTCAGGCTCTTTGCGAAGCAAAGAACCATGCACTCGTTCTTGAAGATGCTGCACTCGAAAGAAGCGCAAGAGGTATCATCAACTCAGCATTCGGCTGCGCAGGTGAGCGTTGTATGGCTCTTCCCGTTGTTGTTGCACAGGAAAGCATTGCTGACGAGCTTGTTGCTTACATAAAGAAGTTTGCACAGGAGCTTAAGCTCGGCCCTGCATATGAAGAGGGCTCAACTCTCGGCCCCGTTGTTACTGCAGAGCACAAGCAGTCAGTTATCAACTGGATTAACAAGGGTATCGAAGAGGGCGCAACTGTAGTTCTCGACGGCCGTGACGCTGTTGTAGAGGGCTATGAGAAGGGCTTCTATGTAGGTCCCACAATCCTTGACAATGTTACAGAGGATATGACAGTAGGTACACAGGAAATCTTCGGACCCGTGCTTTGCATCAAGAGAGTAAAGAACTTTGAAGAGGGTCTTGCTCTTATGAATAACAATCCCTTTGCTAACGGTTCAGTTATCTTCACACAGAGCGGTTACTATGCAAGAGAATTCGCAAAGAGAACTGACGGCGGTATGGTAGGCGTTAACGTTGGTATTCCCGTACCCGTTGGCGTATTCCCCTTTACAGGTCACAAGCTCTCATTCTTCGGTAATCTCCACTGCCTCGGTAAGGATGCATTCCGCTTCTTCACAGAGACAAAGGCTGTTACAACACGCTGGTTTGACGAGGAAGAAATGAAGGCAACAAGCGTTGATACATGGGACGGCTCAGTTGGCGGCGGTGTGTAAGCGCTTCGTAAAGATGATAGATAAAAGATACGCTCACGGAAATTTCCGTGAGCGTTTTTGCTGATATTATTCGGCATAAATATATTTATTCTCAAATTCTGTATAATCTTTTACGCTGATTATTTTAATACCGTTTTGTTTAATAAGATTTGCATCTGAAGTTTCTCCGGGTATATAGTTTTCATAATCCTTGTCAATAACTATGTAAAGCTCTTTATTTTCGGCAGCTTCGTTGTATGTATTCGTGTCGGGGTCGGTATATCCTTCAATCAGGTAAAATTCTACCTTGTCATTTTCAAAAGCCAGAATTTCGTTTTTTGCTTTGGTTCCTGCGTAAATTCCGTTGTCGGTAAGAGCAACGGTGTATGCATTGAAATAGTAATTATATGCTCCGCATAAGATAAGAGCTACAGTACACAGCGCAACAATAATTATGCTTTCAAGCTTATCATCTCTTGAGTGTTTTTTTGAAGCGAAGATTTTCTTTGTGAAAAGAGCTTCGGCAATTGTTGAAAAGATTATCCTATAACCGATTATCAAAACAAGAAAGCTGATTTCAGAACGGACATCACTTCCGAGAATATGATAAAGACCGTCAGGGAAGGTTGACAAGTTGAGATTTTCAACTGCAACAAGTGTAAGAATTGCAAGTATGCCGCCGAGAATAAGAGAAGGAATTTCAATCCAAAGTTTCTTTTTGTTTTCGTCGGCTTGCTTTTTTACCGTGCCTTTTGTGCTTTGGCTAACGGGCTTGTATCCGTTTTCGTTAAGTTGTTTATAGAGCCTCTGTTCAAAAATTGTCAGCTTATTTTTTTTACTCCTGCTTTTGAAGTATTTGTCCAGTTCTTTGTATTTGTCAGAATTAGCAAAAGTGTATGTGACATTAAGCTGCGGGTGGAAATAAAGGTTCAGTTCATGCCTTTCGGAATATTTTCTGAAATTCTCTTTAAGCTTTTCTGCAGTTATCTTTTTCGATACAACGGATAAATCGTGTTGATAGTTATCCTTAAGTTGTTTTTGTAAAATCAGATTTCCGGAAATGTCAGTTATTGCAACAAGGTTTACATCGACAAAAGATAAGATGGTACGGATTGCATTAAGGATGTCCTCGTCATCTGTGAGGGTATGAAAATCAAGGGTTTCAAAATTATCAGAGTCAATAACATTATGAATGTCATAGGGTGAATAATAAAGTGGGGAAAATGAAAATTTGAAACGGGGGAGAATACAGTATTTTGTTATCGAATCAGTGTCTTCAAAAAGGGGGTAGCCGTAGGAAAGGTTGTCACCTGCATAAATGTGCAAATCGAAGCCGCTGAAGTTGATTGTTATACCCTCTTCGGAAGTTTCGTCATTGAAAACAAAGGGCTTGAATTCAAGGGCATTATTTTCACAGAATTGCCGTATTTCATTTTCAATAATGTTGATAAAATCGGAAACGGTATTTTTCATGCTTGTCACCTGCTTTCTTGGTTAAGATGATACACTCTATTTGTACATTTGTCAACGAACAAAAACTCAACGCCACGGATTTCTCCGTGGCGTTCACTTTTTTTATTATGCTCGACCCTCGGCCCTTTGGCCCTTGGCCCTGTTTATGCCTTACAGCAGTTCTGCACCGTTTTCCTTGCAGTACTTAACTGTTTCCTCATCCCAGTAGGAGGACTGCACCTCACCGATATGCGCTTTTCTTAAGAAGAAAAGGCACATTCTTGACTGACCGATACCGCCGCCGATGGTGTAGGGAAGCTCACCTGCTAAAAGAGCCTTGTGGAAGGGGAGGGACTTTCTGTCTTCACAGCCGCTTTCCTTAAGCTGCTTTTCCATTGCTTCCTCATCAACACGGATGCCCATTGATGAAAGCTCAAGAGCAATATCAAGAAGTCCGTAGTAAACGATGATGTCACCGTTGAGGGTCCAGTCATCATAGTCGGGTGCTCTGCCGTCGTGGGGAGCGCCGTCCTTTAATTTACCGCCAATCTGCATAAGGAAGATTGCGCCGTATTCCTTTGCTGCAAGGTATTCTCTTTCCTTGCGTGACTTGTCGGGGTACCTTTCTTCAAGCTCTGAAGAGGTGATGAAGGTAATCTTCTCAGGAAGCTGTGTACCGAGGAAGTTGTACTCACGTGAAATATAATACTCTGTGTGTCTTAATGCTGAGTAGATAAGCTTAACGGTTTTCTTTAAGTACTTTTCTGTTCTGTCTTCCTTGCTGATGATTTTTTCCCAGTCCCACTGGTCAACAAAGATGGAGTGGATGTTGTCTGTGTCCTCGTCACGGCGGATAGCGTTCATGTCGGTGTAAAGACCTTCACCGCTTTCAAAGCCGTACATATTAAGAGCGTATCTCTTCCACTTTGCAAGTGAGTGAACAATTTCAAAATTCTTACCGCTGAAAACATCAAAGGTAACGGGTCTTTCCTTACCGCTTAAGTTATCGTTAAGACCGCTTTCTCTGTCAACAAACAAGGGTGCGGAAACTCTTGTAAGATTAAGCTCAATAGCAAGGTCTCTTTCAAAAAAGTCCTTTACCTTTTTTATAGCAATTTCAGTTTCTCTTAAGTTAAGATGAGGCTCATAGCCTTCGGGAATGTAATGTGGCATTTTAATATCTCCCCATTAAATAAATTCTATTCATTATAGCAAAAAAGGGGTGCAGATGTCAATAAGAGAACAATATTTTTCCTTTACTTCAGTTTTCTATTGTAAAAACTTTTTTGTGATGTTATAATAAATTGATTATAAGCATTTTTACTCGTGGAGGTAAAATATGATTTCCGTTGCACTTGCAGCCTATAAGGGCGAAAAATATATATACGAGCAGATTAAATCTATCCTTCCTCAGCTTGCCCCCGGCGACGAAATTATTGTCTCTGATGACAGACCGGGCGGAATTACGGAAAAAATTGTCCGTAAAATGATGGAAAAGGATAAGCGCATAAAGTACGTTGAGGGTAAGGGCAAGGGCGTTGTTGCAAACTTCGTCAACGCTATAAGGCACTGCAAGGGAGATAAAATCTTCCTTTGTGACCAGGACGACGTGTGGCTTCCCGATAAGGTTAAATTTGTAATGCGTGAGTTTGAAAACGGCGCAGACCTTGTGCTTCACAATGCCTACGTAACCGATAAGAGGCTCAAGATAACAGATTACTCCTTTTTTGAATTAAGGGGCAGCCGTAAGGGCATAATTTATAATATTGCAAAAAATTCCTATATGGGCTGCTGTATGGCCTTTGACAGAAAAATGCTCAAAAAAATTATGCCTATACCCAAAAGTGTGCCTATGCACGACCAATGGATAGGTCTTATCTGTGAAATTTACGGTAACGTGGTGTTCCTTGACCAGCCGCTTATTTACCACCGTATGCACGGCAGTAACGTAACAGGCACATCCAAAAACTCCTTTGCAAAAAAGGCAGAGTGGAGAAGATACCTTATTACAAGACTTTACAGAAGAGTCATTTTTAAAAAGTGAGGTGCGGCAGATGGATAAAATAAAGGTCAGCGGTTGCATAGTAACCTATAACGCCAAGGGCAAGGTTGATGCAACTATTGAAAGCCTGCTTGAAAATACAAGGGGAGTGGACTTTACTCTTTATATTGTGGACAACGCCTCATCCGACGGCACTGCGGCACACATAAGAGAAAAATTCCCCTCAGTTGTTGTTATAGAAAGCGGCAGAAATGCAGGCTTCGGCGCAGGTCATAATATGGTTATGCCCTTTCTCGATTCCGACTATCACGTGGTTATAAATCCCGATATTCTTCTTAAGGACGATGTTATAACCGAGCTTGCTCTTTATGCCCGTGAGGACGAAAAAATCGGTCTTTTATCACCGCAGATACGCTTTGAAGACGGCAGACTTCAGATGCTTGCAAAGCGTAACCCCACAGTGCGCTACCTAGGCAACCATTGGTTCCATAAGGGTGACGAGCCTAACAGACTTATGACAGAATACTGTATGCTCGATATGCCCGAGGACAAGCCCTTTGAAATTACCAATGCAACGGGCTGCTTTATGTTCTTTAGCACAAGTGTATTTATGGAGCTTGGCGGCTTTGACGAAAGATTCTTTATGTACCTTGAGGACTGCGATATTGCAAGACGTGTAAGTAAAAAATACAAGGCTATGTTTTATCCCATGGCTACGGTTTACCACCTTTGGGAAAGAGAGAGCAAGCGCAACAAAAAGCTTTTGCTTATTCATGTAATGTCCATTATCAAATACTTCCTTAAGTGGGGTATCAGGTTTTAAAAGGAGAGATTAAAATGGCAAAGGTATCTGTTATTATACCTGCATATAATTCAGAGCAGTTTATTGCCGAAACCCTTGACTGCCTTATTAATCAGACCCTCAAGGATATTGAGGTTGTTATAGTCAATGACGGCTCTACCGACGGTACACAGGCTGTTATTGATGAGTATTGCAGTAAATATGATATTTTCAAATCCTATATAAAAGAAAACGGCGGCGTTTCAAAGGCGAGAAATTACGGCCTTGAAAGAGCGACGGGTGAATACGTTGTATTCCTTGATGCCGACGACACATATGAGGCGGGCTCACTTGAGGCCTTTTATGAAACTGCAAAAAGAACAGGCGCAGACCTTGTTCTTGGCAGACTGAGAACCTTCGGTAAGGATATTGTAGGTAAATACAATGCCTTTGCCGATAAGCTTGCATCGGCAGAAAGCGTTGATACCTTTTCAAAAACACTTCTTTGGAGCTTTCTTGTAGGAAATAAGTGCTACAACCGCCAAAGACTTATTGAAAGCGGTGTGCGCTTCCCCTCATATAAGTATTCCGAGGAGGGTGCCTTTTTCCTGTCCTATGTTTATACGGGTGCAAAAATTGCGGGCACAATGGATTCCTGTATGAATTACAGACGTCATACCGAGCAGGAGGGCCTTTCCGTAAGTCAGACAGTAAATGCTGACCTTGCAAGAAGCTTCAGCGGCTCACTCAGGGTTATTTATGACAAGGCACTTGAGGCTACCCAAAATGCTCCCGAGGGTGTGGATACGGAGGACTATATCCAGGAGGTTATTTATAAAACCGCCCATATTCTTATTACGCAGTTTTACCGCCTTTGCTGGAAGGGTGACGACGAGTGTATGGCATACTGTGCCGAGGAATTCAACCGTCTTAAGTCACTTATGACAGAAAAGAGATTTAAGCTTATGCAGCAGGAGGCTCCTGACCTTCATCTTGAAAATATTTTTTCTGCCAAAAAGCAGATTGCGGAAAATCCGAACATTTCCGTTATAATCAAAAAATCCGATAAGGATATGACAGAGCTTTTTGATTCGCTCTACCGTCAGGTTTCACCTATGTTTGAGGTTGTAGTGCCCGAAAGCATGGTACAAAAGGGTCTTATTCCCGAAATGTATGTGCATATGGAAAACGTAAGGGTGCTTCCCGATAAGGGCTACATGAAAAAGGCAAGAAAAGCTGCCCGTTCAAAGTGGGTGGTTACCTTCAGAAGGCCGAGAAGGCTCGATGTCAGAGACTTCCGTCTTATTTACAAGGTGAAAGAAAAATTACCACCCTTTGTTACAGATATGTTCTTCCCCGTTATGATAAAGGGTATAGATTTTCTTCTTACAAAAAGGATTGTTAAATGATGAAAAGCTTTTTTTACGGTGTTTATGCCCTGTTTTTTAACTTAAGTGCAGCATTTTTTTCTTTGAAGAAAAACCGTGTCTGCTTTCTTTCAATGCATAATGAGGGCTTTTGCGATTCCCTTGGCAGTGTAAGTGATTATGTAAAAGAAAACAGGGGAGATATGGAGACAGTATATATTACAAGGGAGGACCTTTCTTTAAAAAATCCTATAAGGCTTTTATCCTTCTTTCTTGTAAAATCAAGGCTTCTTGCTACCTCACAGTATGTTTTTCTCAATGATAATTTTCTGCCTATGGGTAAGCTTAACTTTAAAAGGTCGGCAGTTATCACTCAGCTCTGGCACGCAGAGGGAGCCTTCAAAAAATTCGGCTTTGATATAAACCAGCCTGCTGCTGTGCGCAAGGCTGAAGGGGCAGCAAACGGTAAGCTGACTTATGTTGTCTGCTCCTCTGAGGGCGTAAGAGATATTTATGCAGGTGCCTTCGGTGTAAAAAAAGAACAGGTTTTAAGCCTCGGCGCGCCAAGGTGTGACTATCTTGTAAAGGACGAAAACAAATCAAAGGCAAAAAAGGAGCTGGAGGCACTTTATCCGCAGTGCAAGGGCAAAAAGACTCTGCTTTATGCGCCTACCTTCCGTGATACGAGAGAAAAAAATCTTGAAATCACAAAGCGCTTTGACACAAAAAAGCTTTCAGAATTGCTCGGAGATGACTATGTGATTTTTGTCAAGCTTCACCCTCAGGTGCATGAAAGCGTAAGCATTGAGGGTGCTGTTGATGTAACGGATTTTGACGATGTAAGAAAGCTTGCGCTTTTCTGCGACGTGCTCATCACCGACTATTCGTCAATATGCATGGACTTTGCATTTCTTGATAAAAAGACCGTGTTTTTTGCCTGGGACCTTGAGGAGTATACGGCAGACAGAGACTTCTATTTTACATATGAGACCTATGTGCCCGGTGCTGTGGCACGTACTCTTACTGAATGTGCCGAAGCCGTAAGGTTAGATTTTGACAGCAAGAAAAACGAAAAATTCAAAAGCTTCAACTTTTCCTTTACCGATGAAGAAAGCTCAAGGAGAGTTGTTGAGGCAATAATAAAATAATAAAAAACAGTCGGGATGCCGACTGTTTTTTTATGTCAATTTAATTTATGCGTTTATACTGTGCCGATTTTGTTTATAAGCTTTTTATAAATGAGTGTAAAGAATGTAAGTGTGGTGATAAGTGAGGCGATTTCCGCAATGGGAAAGGCAAACCATACGTTGTCAACAACACCTGTTTTTGAAAGCAGATAAGCTGCGGGAAGAAGAACAACAATCTGTCTCGCGAAGGAGACAATCATTGAATAGTAGCTCTTTCCGAGGGCCTGGAAGCAGGAGCCGAGGTTGATGTTGACTGCTGCAAGAACAAAGGAAAGGCTGATGTGACGAAGAGCAGTAACACCCATTGCCATCATTTCCTCGCTGGCGTCGAAAAGACGGAGCATCTGTTCGGGAATGAGCCACATTGTAAGAGTGCCGAGAGCCATAATTGAAACTGCGATAATACAGGAGAAGCGTACTGTTTTAATAATACGCTCACGGTTTTTAGCGCCGTAGTTATATGCAACAATGGGAATAACGCCGTTGTTAAGACCGAATACAGGCATAAACACAAAGGACTGAAGCTTGAAGTAAACACCGAAAACTGCTGCTGCAGTTGAAGAGAAGGAAAGAAGAATCTTATTAAGGAAGAAGGTCATAAATGAGCCGATTGCAACCATAAGGATTGAGGGAACACCGATTTTGTAAATTTCTCCGATGATTCTGAAGTCGGGACGGAACCTTTTAAAGGTGAAATGAATTTCCTTATTGAAGCGCTTGTTGAGTATAAGGCCTACAATAAAGGCGCATATCTGGCCGATTACTGTTGCGATGGCGGCACCCTTTGCTTCAAGGCGGGGGAAGGGGCCTATGCCGAGAATGAAGAGTGGGTCAAGAATAATGTTGATAATTGCACCTGAAAGCTGGGTGAACATTGAAAGGGTAGCCTTACCTGTTGCCTGCATAAGTCTTTCGCAGGTTACCTGACCGAACACGCCGAAGGAAAGCATACAGATAATCGAAAGATAATCAACGCCGTAGCCGTAAATAGGGTCAGCGGCATCAACCTGTGTGCTGAAGAAAAGCTTTGTGCCGAAAATACCGAACAGGAAGAATAAAAGCCCGCTGAAGAAGGTGAGCATAAGACCGTTTGAAGCAATTTTGTTTGCCTTTTCAAAATCCTTTGCACCGAGTGAGCGGGAAAGAAGTGCGTTGATACCTACGCCGGTACCTGTTGCAACGCCTATCATAAGGTTCTGCACGGGGAAGGCAAGGGAAACTGCGGTAAGCGCATCCTCACAAACCTGTGAAACGAAGATGCTGTCAACTATGTTGTAAAGCGCCTGCACAAGCATTGAAATCATCATAGGCAGGCTCATGGTTATAACGAGCTTTCTTATAGACATAACGCCCATTTTATTCTCTTTCATTTAGAACAACTCCTTGATTTTTTTAAAAGCAGTTAATTATAGCATAATATATGATTTTATTCCACAGTTTTACAAAAAAGCTTTATTAAATTTGCTTATAAGCTTAAGTATATATTTATGCAAATTGACAAAAATGCTTAAGTTTAATTATTTTTTTAAAATTATTGATGAAGTATGATATAATCTAATTAACTATTTCCGACAGGAGGAATTAAAATGAAAACCTTAAAAAAAGCGCTCGCTTTAATTCTTAGCATTATGCTTGTGTTTTCCGTTTGCAGTGTTGCTGTAAATGCGCAGCCCTCAAACGGTGCAGAAAAGTCAGAGCTTTCCTTCGCGGTGCTTTCTGACCCTCACTACTATCCCGAAAGCCTTACAGGGGATAACTGTCAGGCATGGCTTGATTACTGCAGCATCAACAGTAAGCTTTTCCGTTACTCTGATGCTATTGTAAGAACTGCCCTTGACACAATGCTTATAAGAAATCCCGGGCTTAAATATGTTTTTGTTCCCGGTGACCTTACAAAGGACAGCGAATATGAGGCTCACACAGAGCTTGCAAAGATTTTCCGTGAATATGAGGATAAGTATGATGTAGAATTCCTTGTTATTGACGGTAACCATGACATTAATTCTCCCAGAGCCGAAACCTTTGTCAACGGCGTAAAGGAGCAGGGCAGAGCAATTACTGCTGATGAGTTCCGTGATGTTTATGCCGAGTTCGGCTATGACCTTGCTATAGATGAATACGCTGAAAAGGGAGCAAACATCCCCGGTCAGCTTTCTTATGCTGCCGACCTTGAGGGCGGCTACAGGCTTATTGTAGTTGACAGCTGTATTTACAGCTTCGGTGAGCCCGATTCATATAAAACAGAGGGCGCAATAGGTGACGAGCTTATGCTCTGGATAAAGGCTATGGCAGATGATGCTAAGGCAAAAGGCATGGAGCCTATGATTATGGTTCACCACAGTCTTTCAGCACATATGGAGGTTGAGCCTTCAATTACTCACGCCTTCCCTCTTAACGATTATATGAGCAAGGCAGAGCAGTTTGCAGCCTGGGGCATCAACTATGCCTTTACAGGTCATCTTCATACCGATGATACCGCTGCTGTTATCAACGATGACGGTGATGCACTTTACGATGTGGAAACTGCTTCTGTTACAGGCTTCCCCAATACATACCGTGAAATCACCGTTACATCCTTTGAAAACGGTGAAAGCGAAATGGAAGTAAATTCTGTTGATTTTGATGCTGCAAAGCAGTTTACCTTTGACGGCATCACCTATGATAAGAGCAGCTTTAAGTATAAGGCATTCTCACTTTGCTACGGCGGTGCAACAAGTGATGACGGCAACGCTGACTGCGCAGAATTCCTTATGGCTATTGTTGAAACCTACCTCGGCGGTGTTCTTGAGGACATCAAGGCAGCAGGCAGCGTAGGCGCATACCTTAAGGGTCTCGGTATTGACTTTGAGGCTATTCTTGAGGGCTTCCTTGAGCCCTACCTCGGTGACGGAATAAGCTTTGCCGGCTATAACATTTTCAGCGTTGAAAATCTTATGTGGTTTATCGATGACCTTCTCGGTCAGGTTTATGACCTTTATATCGATAATCCTGAGGCTCTTATGAATCTTCTTAACGAGATTGTTGCAAAGCTTGTAAATTACGAGGTTTCCTCACTTCCCTGCACTAAATTCATTGATACCTTCGGCTTCGGTGACCCGGATAAGGCAGGTACTCTCGGTGACGCAGTGCTTTCATCTCTTGTTTACTGGACCGGCGGTAACGAGGATATCTCCGATGATGCCTTTATGCAGGATACAATCCGCAATTTCGATAAGGACGGAGAGCTTTTCGAGGGCTTCTTTAACCTTGTAGTTGATGTTCTTCTTCATGATATTATTGAAGACAGCCTTCTTGCAAAGCTTGAAATCCGTCTTGATAAGCTTCTTGCCGACGATGAAATTTCAAAGCGTATGGGTGAGGGTGTCAATTATCTTCTCTATTATGTTCTTCGCGGTGATTTTACTTATATGAACCTTGTTAACACCGTATTTGCTCTTGATATTCTTCCCTTCAAGGACCTTTACGATGTTCTTGACCAGCTTCTTATGAAGAAGTACCTTACAGACAGTCAGTTTGAATCTCTCGGCATTTTCGTTGCATATATTCTTACCGACTTCAACACCGATGTAAATCCCGGCTTCAAGGGTGACTACGGTGTTACCTACAGCTCAGCTAAGGTTGAGGTTCCCGTTACACAGGAGAACTTCCGTCTTCCCACAATGGTAAGCGCAACTCTCGGCGAGGAAAAGGACAGCAGTGCATATATCAGCTGGTTCTCAAAGTCAACCGTAGGCGGTGACATTGAAATTTATAAGGCTGACAGTGAGCCCGAATTCAAGGGCGTTGCTACTGAAGGCGTTACCGTTGAAAGCGAAACCGTAACCCGTTCATATCCCGGTATTGATATCGGTATTATCGGCTTCTTCCAGTATGAGTATCCCATGAACAGACACGTTGTTGAGCTCAAGGACCTTGAAAAGGGTGCAACCTACTACTACCGTGTGGGTGATGCCGAAAGAGGCTGGTGGAGTGAAACCGGCAGCATCAGAGTTGCTGACGGTAGTGACAATGTTACCTTCCTTCATATGACTGACCCCCAGTCACAGAATGAAAGACAGTACAACCGTGCATGGGCGAAGGTGCTTGAAAGCGCTTTTGCAAACTATCCCGATGCAGACTTTATCATAAACAGCGGTGACCACGTTGACCACGGTGACAACCAGAAGCAGTGGGCATGGATGTTCAACACAGGCTCTGATTACCTTATGAACACCTATATGATGCCTACATCCGGTAACCATGAGGGTATGGGCACAAACGCTATTGATAACTTCTTTGTTCTTCCCAATGCTCCCGAGCAGGACAAGACAAGCGGTGTATATTACTCATTTGATTATAACAACGTTCACATTGCAGTGCTCAATACCAATGACCTTGCCGCTGACGAATCTCTTTCAGCTGCCCAGGTTGAATGGCTTAAAAAGGATATGAAGGCAAGTGATGCTGAATGGAAGTTTGTAGTGCTTCACAAGGCACTTTACTCACAGGGCTCACATTATGCAGATGACGATGTATGTGCAATGCGTGAGCAGCTCGGCTCACTTATGCCCGAGCTTGATGTTGACATTGTATTCCAGGGTCATGACCATGTATATATGAGAACAGGCAGCCTTGACAGCAACAGTCTTGTTCCTTACGATAAGGTTTACCTTAACTACGGTGGCA
Source organism: Acutalibacteraceae bacterium (assembly GCA_045121735.1). Classification (GTDB taxonomy): domain Bacteria; phylum Bacillota; class Clostridia; order Oscillospirales; family Acutalibacteraceae; genus UBA6857. Next base: position 2,486 of record JBGVGP010000016.1, on the reverse strand, counting down.
ACGTTTACAGAACACAGGTTCAGCCCGAGGGCACAAGCTATGTGATTTCAGGTACTGCCGGCGTAAAGACCTACATTCAGAACGATGTTACTCTCACAGACGAATACTTCCCCAGAGGAGAAAAGATTCTCTCTGTTGATTATCCCATGTATTCAGCAGTAAGAATTGAAGACGGCATCCTTTACTTCGATGCATACGAGGTAACTGAAGGTGGCAGTGAAAGAGTTGACTCCTTTGCTATCCAGAAGGACAAGACCCAGGGCGACATCAACACAGAATACGTTGAGCCTGAAGAGCCTGCCGAAAACGAGACCAACAAAACTCTCGGACAGATTCTTGATGTAATCTTCAGAATTCTCCGTGTGCTTCTGAGCATTTTCGGTATGTATATTGCACCTGAGCTTTAATGTATATACGAGCGGTCGGATTTCCGGCCGCTTTTGATTTTGAAAAGTCAAAACCTACAAGTAAATTGTATCTTTTGAAGCATTATTTGTCCTTATTGTCAAATTTGTCTGCAGTGGACTTTTTTGGTTGACATTTGCTTGAATTTTGTGATATAATTTGCCTGTAATTTTATCGGTTTTCATATCGGTATATTCCCTTGAAACTGACGGTTAAGTGGAGTTCACCACACGGATTGAGGGAGTAAATATCAGTCGACCGTCTGGGCTTCTTGCAAGGGAAAAAGTATCCCTTTGGCAAGTACGCCCTTTTTTGTTTTTTTAGCAAAAAAGTCAATTTAACATTTTCCTAAAAAGGAGGATTTTCCAATGAAAAAAGTAGCAATCGTTATGGGCAGCGACAGTGATTTACCTGTTGTTTCAAAGGCAGCTGATACTCTCAAGCAGTTCGGTGTGCCCTTTGAGCTTCACATCTTCTCTGCTCACCGTACACCCGAGCAGGCAAGAGACTTCACTGTAAGTGCAAGAGAAAACGGCTTCGGCTGTATTATTGCAGCCGCAGGTATGGCAGCACACCTTGCAGGTGCAATTGCAGCTAATACTACTCTTCCCGTAATCGGTATCCCCATGAAATCAAAATATCTTGACGGTATTGACGCCCTTCTTTCAACCGTGCAGATGCCCTCCGGTATCCCTGTAGCCACAGTTGCAATTGACGGTGCAGTCAATGCCGCCTTGTTGTCTATTGAGATACTTGCTGTAAGTGATGAAGGCCTTGCTGCAAAGCTTGCAGAAAAAAGAGCCGCAGATACAAAGGCAGTTCTTGAAAAGAATGCAGCTGCTGAAAAGCAGTTCAATATATAAACTAAATAAATTTATAAATTATTTTTTCGGAGGTATAAACAAATGGAAAAGATTTACACAGGTAAAACAAAGGACGTATTTAAGCTTGAAAACGGTAACTGTCTTCTTAAGTTCAAGGATGACTGCACAGGTAAAGACGGCGTTTTCGATCCCGGTGAAAATGCAGTAGGCCTTACAATTGACGGCGTTGGTGACGTTAACCTTCGTATGTCAATCTACTTCTTCGAAAAGGTTAATGCAGCAGGCATCAAGACTCACTACGTAGATGCTAACCTTGAAGATACAACAATGGAGGTTCTTCCCGCAAAGGTATTCGGCCACGGTCTTGAGGTTATCTGCCGTCATAAGGCAGTAGGCAGCTTCATCCGTCGCTACGGTGATTACATTGAAGAGGGTGCTGACCTTCCCGCATATGTTGAAATGACCTTCAAGAACGACGCAAAGGGCGACCCCCTTGTAATCAAGGATGCTCTTGTAGCTCTCGGCGTTATGACCGACAAGCAGTATGACGACATTAAGGAAATGACCCAGAAGATTACTCAGATTGTTGCTGACGATCTTAAGGAAAAGGGCCTTGTTCTTTACGATATCAAGTTTGAATTCGGTTACGATGCAGACGGCAACGTTATGCTTATCGACGAAATCGCATCAGGTAATATGCGTGTTTACAAGGACGGTAAGTACATCGATCCTATGACTCTTTCAGAGCTTTTCTTCGCATAATCAACTGACCTGACGTTTTTAAGGAGCAAATAAATGGGTGGTTTCTTTGGCGCAGTCAGCAAGAATGATACAGTTTTAGACGTATTCTTCGGTACTGACTATCACTCTCACCTTGGCACCCGTCGTGGCGGTATGGCTGCATACGACGAGAAAAAGGGCTTACAGAGAAAAATTCATAAAATTGAAAATTCACCCTTCAGAACAAAGTTTGAAAACATTTCAAGCTCAATGAAGGGTAACGCAGCAATAGGCAGCATCAGTGATTCTGATGCTCAGCCTTTGCTTGTACGCTCCAAGCTCGGCTTATATGCTATATGCATTATCGGCCTTATCAACAACAGAGAGGAGCTTGTTGAAAACTTCATCTTTTCAAACGGCGGTCATTTCGGCTCCGTTACCAATGAGGGTATCAACTCCACCGAGCTTGTTGCTGCACTTATAAATCAGAAAGACAGCTTCGCCGAGGGTATAGCATATGCTCAGGGCCTTATTGAC
>JBGVGP010000015.1:0-8689 GCA_045121735.1 Acutalibacteraceae bacterium | reverse complement strand
TATTCTCCTTCGTACATCATATACCAGTTATCAATGCCTTCTTTTTCCCAACGGTCATGCTTTATAACCTTGAAGCCTAGCTTTTCGTAGAATTTCATATTCTTATAATCCTGGGCTTCAAGTCCGAGGCTGTAGCCCTGAGCAGTAAGGTCTTCAATGCCTTTTTTGATAAGAGCCGTTGCAATGCCCTTGCCCTGATGCTTCGGGTCAACAAAAACGGGGGAGATGATGTAGCAGTTTTCGGGAAAAACCTTTACGTCAAGGTGACCGTAGGCTGAAAGGGTCTTTATTGTGTTAGGAAGATAAAGAGCAAGGAAGATATAGTTAGGACACATAAGAAAATCAAAAACATCGTATTCGTTATGAGCCTTACGCCAAATGCAGATGCCTCTTTTATCCTCATCCTCGTAAATAATATCCTCTCTGTTAGAGGTGGAAAGACGCTCTATCATAAAATGATAAACGTATTTCTTTCTGATTTTCTCATTTTTTGTGGCATAGGAATGCACAGGGTCATTCACGTAAGCCTCGGCAGCCATACGTGCATAGTACTCAAGCTGCTTTCTTGTAAGGGGTCTTTTCTTCATAAAATTTCTCCTCGAATTTATATAAAATAATTGTTTATAAATTCACTTACCGTGCTCCAATAAAGCTCGGGGTTTGTTTCACGGGCATCGGCATGACCTGCGCCGTCAATAACAAGCTTTTCTTTTTCGCATCCGGCACTTTTATAAAGCTTGTTAAGCATATAAAAGGGTACATAGGTATCCTTGCTGCCGTGAATAAAAAGGGTTGGAGTGGTGCTTCTTTTAACGGCTTTTACACAGCTTGCATCTCTGAAGGAGTAGCCGCCTCTTATTTCACACACAACGGAAGCACTGTCAACAATGGGGAAATCGGGCAAAAAAGAAACATATCTTCTTATTACATTTCCGAATTCCTCATAAACTCTTGTAAAGGCACAGTCGGAAACAACTGCCTTCACATTTTCGGGCAGGTTCTTTTCTCCGCTTGTAAAAAGCACCGTTGCACCACCCATTGAGACGCCGAAAAGAAGTATCTGTGCCGTCGGGTCATTTTTGACTATTTCGTTTATCCAAAGGATAATATCTTTTCTTTCAAGATAACCCATACCCGTTACATTGCCTTCGCTTTTACCGTGAGCTCTTGCATTTGGGCAAAGCACATTAAAGCCCATACCGTAAAGCTCCTTTGCCCAGGCAGACATTGTTGTTGCATTTCCCGAATAGCCGTGACAGATTATAGCATATCTGCCGTCAGCTTCGGGATTCATCTTAAAATGAGCATGAAGCTTAAGTCCGTCCTTTGAGGTTATGTATAAATCTTCACTACCTTGAGCTATCCAACGCTTTTCCTGCTTTGAGGTATAGCCTATGTCGTTTTTCCTTACAAGTGCATAGGAGAAAATTGCATTACCTACGGCAAAAAAACTCACGGTTCCTGCAACACACAGGCACAGATAAGCTATCAGTAGCTTTTTCATAATTCTTTTGATTTTAAGAGAGCTTTTCTTCATAAGAATTCTCCTTGCATTTATGTGAAATTATTATAAATAAATTCTCTTACCGTGCCCCAGTAAAGCTCGGGATTTACTGCGTGCGAATTGGCATGGCCTGCACCCTCAACAATAAGCTTTTCTTTTTCACACCCTGCATTTTCATAAAGCGTATGAAGCATAGAAACAGGGATTCGTGTATCCTCACTGCCATGGATGAAAAGGGTAGGGGTAACGCTTCTTTTTACTGCTTCAACACAGCTTGCGTCCCTGAAGGAGTAGCCGCCCCTTATTTCACATACAACGGACATGCTGTCCACAACAGGAAAATCGGGTAAAAAGGGCACATATCTTCTTATAACATTTCCGTATTCCTCATAAACCGTTGTAAAGGCGCAGTCAGAAATTACTGCCCTTACATTTTCGGGCAGGTCTTTTTCACCGCTTGTAAAAAGCACCGTTGCACCGCCTACGGAAACACCGAAAAGCAGAACCTGTGCTGACGGGTCCTTTTTTATAATTTCATTTATCCACAGAACATTGTCTCTTCTTTCAAGGTAGCCCATGCCACGTATATCGCCCTCGCTTTTTCCGTGAGATCTTGCATTTGGGCAAAGCAGGCTGAAGCCCATCTCGTAAAGCTTTTTTGCATAGGCCTCCATTGTTGTTGCATTGCTTGAACCGCCGTGACACAGCAAAGCATATTTTCCGTCAGCGTCAGGGTTTTCCTTAAGGTGAGCGTGAAGCTTAAGTCCGTCCTCGGAGCTTATGTATAAATCCTCACTGTTTTGTGCTATCCATCGTTTTTCAAGGGTTTTGCTGTAGCCTATATCGGTTTTTCTTGCAAGAGTTCTGTTAAAAAGTGCATTGCCCGTGACAAAAAAGCCAACCGTACCGAGAATACACAGACAGATACATCCGATGATTATTCCTTTGAGAGCTTTTTTCATTTTTTATCACTCATTATTTTTTCAAGTATATCCTTATCAGCAGGACAGAATTCGTAAAGAGGAATTTCCTCGGGGGTAATCCATTTTATATCGTTATGCTCAAGCATTTTTATTTTACCCTCTGCTATAGTGCAGTTGAAAAGGGTAAGGTGAATAAAAATATCGGGGTATTCGTGGTCGACCTCGTAAAAAATATCACCTACACTTACGGTGACATCAAGCTCCTCACGGCATTCACGGATAAGGGCTTCTTCCTTGGTCTCACCATCCTCGGTTTTACCGCCCACAAATTCCCACTGCAGTGCACGGGTCTTGTTTACGGGTCTCTGGCAGATAAGAAATTTATTTTCATTCCATATAAGCGCCGCCACTACATGACGGAAGGGTTTATGCAATTCCTTTTCCATATTATATCACCTCAGTTTAGTTTAACACAGCAGCCATTTCAAGTCAATAAATACATGGCTTAAACTTATACAAACTTAAGGCAAACTTTTTGTTATAAAACCTTGAAAAAATCATTCTTTTTTGTTAATATAAAATAGAAATAAAATTTTTCCGGACGGAGGAGAAAAAACAATGAAAAAAGCAAAAAAAATCATTGCAGTTTTACTTACATTCGTAATTCTTCTTCTCACAGTGGCAATGCCCGCTTCGGCAGCTTCAAAGGTTGACCCCTCAGAAGGCCCTATGCAGAAGATAGAATCAATTTTTTACATGATACTTGATAAGCTTGTTATGGCTTTGGGTAAGGTGCTTAACACCTTTATCCCCGGACTTGACTGGGGTAACACCTGGGTAAATTACGACGATTATCAGACTCCCGATACCTTCTATAAGGGTGACGATAAGTTCGAAACAGAAGTAAAAGACGGTGCAGTATGGAGCGCAGGCTATGCCTACGGCTCACTTCTTGAGGGTCTTGATATTCTCAGCGGTGAGTATAATCTTGCAGGCTCACTTCAGACCTTCTCAGGTAAAAAGCCTACAGAGGTTATTGATGATCAGGGCGTAAATGTTTATGCTCTTTCCGACGGTGACGGTATTGTTGTTCAGGCTGTTATTGACGGCTACGGAATTTCAAGAGGTGACGTGCTTAAAATCAGAGAAAAGCTTGTATCCTTTGCTGCTGAAAACAACATCATCAGCATCAATGTTTCCGTTCTTCATCAGCATTCACTTATCGACACTCTCGGTATGGGTGTTGCTCTTATTCCTGCACTTATCACCAACCCCGGTATAAATGCTGTGGGCGCAGATATTACTAAGCTTGCAAGCGGTAAAACACAGAAGTTTATGGATAACCTTTACGAGGTAGTTACAGCCTCAGTTATTGAAGCAGTTGAGGATATGGAAGAGGGCACCCTTTACTACGGCAGCGCAGATGTAAGTGACCTTATGTACGATAAGCGTCAGCCCGTAGTATTCGACGGTGAAATCAGCCGCTTCCGTTTCGATCCTGCAAACGAGGCTTCAGACGAAATCTGGATTTGTGAAGCAGGTATCCACTGCACAGGCTACAGCGGTGACTTCGACGGAATTTCATCAGACTTCCCTTACTATTTCAAGGAGTATGTAAAGGAAACAACAGGTGCTGACGTTGTATACGTTCAGGGCGCAGAGCTTGCAATTACAACCGAGCGTAATTCAATTCAGAATGCGGGCAACGGAAAGAATGCACGTGTAAAGGGCTACGGCATTGAGCTTGCAAAAAGAGCAATGGCTATAGATAACGAGATTGAGCTTGACCCTGTACTCAACGTAAGCTTTACAGAGGTTACTCTTGTTGCAGATAATCCCGTACATATTCTTGCTGTAAGAGAAGGTATCGTTGATTCTGTTGTTGCAAAAAAGGGCAGTGACTTTGCCGTTATCACAGAGGTTGGCTACATGGAGCTTGGCAATAAAATCGGTGTTGCAATGATTCCCGGTGAAATTGCTCCCGAAATTCTTTGGGGCGGCGCAGTTTCAAAGGAAGCAAGCTGGACAGGTACAAGCTGGGATTACGCTCCCATGCAGGAAACAGCAGGTGTTGAAAGACTTATCTGCTTCGGTCTTAACAATGACCAGATAGGTTACATTCTCACCGATAATGATATCCGTTCAATGTTTACTGAAAACGAAGAAATTAATGCTGCTTCAGTCAAGGCAGGTTCAGTTATTACCGAAGCCTTTGAAGGTCTTGTTGCAGCTGTGAAATAATCGGAGGAAAGAAAAATGAACATGGCTCTTGCTTTTAAAATCAGACAGTATATTATTTATCCTATCCTTGTGCTTACGATGCTTTTTACACCTGATGCATTAAGCACCGAAACAGCAAAGCTTATTGATACCGACACCTTTGTTCTTGACAGCGCAGCTTCAATGGGTCAGGGCATAACAACTGACGGTGAGTATTACTACACAAGCGGCTCACTCGTAGGCATCGGCTTTACTGCAATTGCAAAATATACAGTAGATGAAATGGATTTTGTTGATGTCAAGGTTAATCCTCTTCCCCGCGAATGCACCAAAAGAGGCAACAACCATATCGGCGGCATCAGCTACTGTAACGGCAAAATTTACGCCTCTGTTGAAGGTGATGACGGTGTTGTTTCCTGCATAGTTACCTTCGATGCTGAAACTCTTGAGGCTGTTGACGTATACGACCTTCCTATGGAGCAGTTCCCCGACGGTGTTCCCTGGTGTGCAGTTGATACAAACACAGGCTACCTTTACGCTTCAAAGTGGAAGGATACAAAAACAATTTACGTTTACAACGTAAACAATGAAATGGCCTTTGTAAAGACAATTTCACTTTCACAGTCAATCAAGCGCATTCAGGGTGGCGAATTCCTTAACGGCACACTTTATCTTTCCAAGGACAACAACGACAAGGGTAAAACAAGAGACATCCTTAGCGTAAATGTTGAAACAGGCGAGGTAAGCATTGTTGCCGAAAGAAATGTCGGCTCAGAAAACTGTGAGGCTGAGGGTATGACCTTCACACAGGGTGAAAACGGCCCCGTGCTTCACGTGCTTGACTATAACAGAACAATCGGTATTTTCGTACATCATTACGAAGCAGACTTCTGATAAAAAATGCTCCCTACCTTCATTTGAAGGTAGGGATGTTTTTTTTATCTTGTTTTACCATCTGTTTTCAACATATTCGCAAAAAGCAAACATGTCCTTGATTTCAAGCTTTGTTCCGTCATCGAGGGTTACATCACCGTTCCAGTAGCCGTAAACCTGGTTGCAGTCCATTCTTGCAACGCCTATATTCAGAAGACTTGGGTTATTGCGCAGGGGAGTCATTGTAAGGTTGAAGCGTCCGTCCTCGGAAATGATTTTCCATTCTTCCATAAATCTGCCCTTGGGGAATTTTTCGGTGTCAACAGCGCCGATTTTATGCACCTTTCCGTCGTAGAAAATACAGGTTTCCGTAGCGTGGCTTTCATCACCGATTGCCCAGGTTATTTCAAAGCCGAAGATGTGCTTTTTGCCCTCGTCGTCGGTCAGGTAGGTTGCACCGCTGCCCCAGTACCATACAAGCTCTCTGGGGGTGTTTACCTTACCCCAGTCAAGGCTGCAGAAGGCGGAGTCCTTGGAAAACTCATAGGTAAAGTCTCCAAAACGGAAAACGCCTGAGGTAGGCATACAATTCTGCTTTGTGGTCATAAAATATTTTGTGTCATCGCCCTTGAAGGGGAGAACTGTTGTAATGCTCTCAAGTCCCTCGGGGATATCCATATGAAGGTCACACTCAAGGTTCTTACCCTGATGCACCATTTTGAATTTAACGGTTCGTTCAGTTTCTCTTGTGTCAAAGTCAAATTCGGTTTTACCCTGCTTGCCGGTAAAACGGCCGGGCACATCAACCTTGTTAAGGGGAAGATGCTTTTTTCCACCTGCAAAAATTGTCATACCGTCGGCTGTAACCTCACCTGTGTGAAGGTCAATAAGACGAAGTCCCATAAAGCCGCCTATGCCTACATTTGCAAAGGAAACAAGAAGCTGCTTCTGTCCGTCGGTAACGGTGTAGTAATCCCATTCCTTGCAGCTTATAAGGCGCTCTCTTTTAACAAGTGAACGGTCATAGGTGAAAACATTATGTCTTGCCCAGCCCCTTGCGTTAAGTGTGCCGTCGGGCTTCAGCAAAGGAGTTTCCTCGGTGTATTCTGTCTGCTTTGATTTTTCCTTCCACTCGGTGAAGGGGACGTAGGTTCTTTTAAGCTCACTGCTCATTTTATTTCCTCCAGATATTTTTTATATTCACTGTGTAAAATTGCCGAGCGTTCATGTCCTGCAAAGACTGATGAATCTGCAGGGTTCATTATGCCGGGATACTGATAGCAGAGTATCTTATCACAGTAGGGCGCAACATTTTCAAGCTGTCTTTTCACACGGCTGAAATCGGCGGGTAAAAGGGCACTGTTATAAACTGCTCCCTCAAAGGTGAAAAGCTCAATGTCAGCCCAAAGCTCGGCTCTGCCTGCCTTATCGTGAGCCCTGCGCAGTCTCTCAAAAATCTTCTCCGTTCTTCCTACGGGTGTCTTTTTTACGCCTACCTCGTCCTGGTAGGCAATAAAGTCTACATCAAGGTCCATAAGGCTTTTAACATAAGCCTTGTTGGTAAGGGCAAGGTTTGTACCAAAGGGGGCAATAAGAGTCTTTTTATCGGGTGTAAGCTCACTGCAGAAAGCACTGCAGCGGTTTACGTATTTCACAAAATCCTTTGAAAAACGGAGTATGATGCAGGTTTCATCGGGGAAGTACCAGCCGTAAAAGCTCTTGTGGTGAGCGTAAAGAGCAGAAAGCTCCTCCATAGCCTTAAAGGAACGGGCAATAACCTTTTCGTCTTTTATGTTGTTGTTCGCTTTACGCCAATCTCCGTAAAAGCCGTTGCCTAGAAAAACCCTGATGCCGTATTCGTCAGCAGCACTTAAAAGTGCCTCTATAGGGTCGCTGCAGGGAATATCTGCAAAGGGGTAAACCGTTGAGCTGAAATAGCATTTTTCATAAAGAGCCGTAGCCATAAGCACAATGTATTCCATTCCAAGGTCGGCAATTTCCTTTACCTTCATTCGCCACTGCTCTGCAGTGAATTTGTTAAGGGCATCATTCCAGTATTTACCCTCTGCAGTGTTGTGGTGCAGAAATTCGAAAAAGGTACCGTCGATTTTCCTTTGCATTATATCAGCTCCTTTATATTTCTTTTTATATAATATCATAACGTAAGGCAATAAACAAGGATTTTTATATTTACATTTTTGCTTTAGTGATTTATAATTGTAGTATCAAAATTACAGGAGAAAGCATTATGTCAGCTTATTTATTTGTACATTTTACAAACGACGATAAAAAGGATCTTGAGCATATCTGGTTTTCAGTAAGCCGTGACGGACTCAACTGGACCGACCTTGGCGGTGAGGAGCCCTTCATCAGCACCGAAAAGGGAACAACAGGCATACGTGACCCCTTTATTGTTTACGACGAGGGCAAGAAGAAATATTTTATGATAGGCACAGACCTTTGTACAACAAAGGGCAGTAACTGGTACAATTTCTCCCATAAGGGAAGTCGCAGTCTCTTTGTGTGGGAGAGTGAGGACCTTGTTAACTGGAGTGAGGAAAGACTCGTTGAGGTGGGCGTTGACCGTGCAGGCTGTGTATGGGCACCCGAGGCAATATTCTGTAAGGAGGAAAACAAGTGGTTCGTTTTCTTTGCTTCGAATGTAAGAGAAAAGGGTCAGCTTCATCATAAGCAGAGAATTTACGGCACCTTTACCGAGGACTTTGTTAATTTTACCCCCACCTTCAAATACATTGACGCCGAAACAAGCGTTATTGATACTGATATCGTATGGGATAACGGCTGGTATTACCGTTTTTCAAAGGACGAAACCCATAAAAAAATCACTGCCGAAAGATGCCGTAAGCTTATTCCCGACAGTGAAAATCAGTTTGAAAAAATTGAAAGCAAGGTCTTTGCCGATTTCTTCGGTCTTGAAGGACCTGAAGCATATTATCTCGAGGAACAGAAAAAGTGGTGCCTTATTGCCGATCAGTACCATACAGGCAAGGGCTATCTTCCCTTCCTTTGCGATGACCTTTCAACGGGTAACTTCTATATTCCCGATGAAGGCAGCTATGATATGGGCAAGCGTAAAAAGCGTCACGGCGGTGTAATCAGAATAAGCGAAGGGGAAGCGCAGAGACTTGAAGATGCTTTGAGTAAGTGA
>JBGVGP010000014.1:0-2181 GCA_045121735.1 Acutalibacteraceae bacterium | reverse complement strand
ACAACAAAGAAAGCCACTACTAAAGAAACAACAACAAAGGAAACTACTACAGAAGAAACAACAGAAGAAACAACAGAAACTACCACGGAAGAGCCGACAACTGAGGATACAACCACCGAGATTACAACAGAAAAAATTACCGATGGAACCACAGAAGAAATAACTGAAACAGAAACTGAATATGACGTTGGGTATACAGACGGTTATTATTCCGAAGACTACAATGAGGCTGAAGAAGAACCGTACTATGAGGAGAAATCAGAATCTGTAATGGTATGGATTCCTGGTTCGGGCTCTAAATATCACAGTTATGAGGGTTGCAGTAATATGAAAAATCCCTCAGAGGTAACAGAAGACGAAGCCATAAGTAGGGGATATTCGGCTTGCTCAAAGTGTTGGTAATTACAAATATAGCAAAAGGACGGCACCCGCCGTCCTTTTAATTTTCTGCCCGCAATAAGTGAGGTGAAAAAGCCTTGACAATTACACTTTAAATTGATAAAATATACACTAGGAAAATTTAACCCGAAAGGAAATGAAATTATGAAAGCAATTGTAACAGTAATAGGCAAGGACACCACAGGTATTATTGCCGCAGTATGTACCCTTCTTGCAGAAAATAAAATCAACATCCTTGATATCAGCCAGACCGTTATGGAGGGCTTTTTCACCATGACAATGCTTATTGATATGAAGGAATGTGTGGTTCCCTTTGCTGAAGTAAGTGAAAAGCTTAATGCCAAGGGTGAGGAAATGAACCTCAGCATCCGTGTGCAGAGAGAAGATATCTTTGACAAAATGCACAGAATATAAGGGGGAAGAATAATGCATAGCCAGAAGGAAATTCTTTCCACTATTGATATGATTGACCATCAGCACCTTGACGTAAGAACAATCACAATGGGTATATCCCTGCTTGATTGTGCAAGTGACAGCGTTGAGGTGACTGCAAAGAAGATTTATGAAAAAATCACCCGTCTTGCAAAGGATCTTGTAAAAACAGGTGAGGATATAGAAAAGGAATTCGGTATACCTATTGTCAACAAGCGTATTTCCGTAACTCCTATTGCTCTTGTTGCCGCAGCCTGTAAGGAGACAGATTATACTCCTATTGCCGTTGCCCTTGACGAAGCGGCAAAAAAATGCGGCGTTAACTTTATCGGCGGCTTCTCTGCTCTTGTACATAAGGGTATGACAAAGGCTGACGAAAACCTTATCAACTCAATTCCCTCTGCTCTTGCCTCAACCGAGAGAGTATGCTCAAGCGTAAGCGTTGCTTCAACAAAGGCAGGTATCAATATGGATGCCGTTGCTCTTATGGGTAAGATTATCAAAAAAACTGCCGATATGACAGGTGAAACCCACGGCTTCGGCTGTGCAAAGCTTGTTGTTTTTGCCAATGCCGTTGAGGATAATCCCTTTATGGCAGGTGCCTTCCACGGTGTAGGTGAGGCAGAATGTGTTATAAACGTAGGTGTAAGCGGCCCCGGTGTTGTTTACCACGCACTTCAGAAATGCAAGGGCAAGCCCTTTGACGTTGTTGCAGAAACTATCAAAAAGACCGCATTCAAAATTACCCGTATGGGTCAGCTTGTTGCCTCCGAGGCTTCACGCAGACTCGGTGTGCCCTCAGGTATTGTTGACCTTTCCCTTGCACCCACACCCGAAAAGGGTGACAGTGTAGCACGTATTCTTGAAGAAATGGGCCTTGAGTGTTGCGGTACTCACGGCACAACTGCTGCGCTTGCAATGCTCAACGACGCCGTTAAAAAGGGTGGCGTAATGGCAAGTAACCACGTTGGCGGACTTTCAGGTGCATTTATCCCCGTAAGTGAGGACGAGGGCATGATTGAGGCCGCACTTAAAAACAGCCTTACCCTTGATAAGCTTGAGGCTATGACCTGTGTATGCTCCGTAGGTCTTGATATGATTGCCGTTCCCGGTGATACAAGCGCATCTACTCTTTCAGCAATTATTGCCGACGAAGCCGCTATCGGTGTAGTCAACACAAAAACAACTGCAGTAAGAATTATTCCTGCCGTTGGCAAAGATGTTGGTGATATGGTTGAATTCGGCGGCCTTTTAGGCTCTGCACCCGTAATGCCCGTACACGGCTTCTCAAGTGAAAACTTTATTCTTCGCGGCGGCAGAATTCCTGCTCCCATGCATTCACTCAAGAAC
>JBGVGP010000013.1:0-26607 GCA_045121735.1 Acutalibacteraceae bacterium | reverse complement strand
ACATACACTTTTACAACAACGAAAGAATCCAATTAAAAACAAAACTGACTCCGCTTGAAAAACGAAGTCAGTATGTCGCTTAATTAAATATTTCTGCCAGGGGGCTTTTTTGTGCTGTCCGCACAATTTGGGGCAGTTCATAATAGACAGGGGTTGTTTTTTGTTGCCGTATCCTCTCCGCGTTTTATAAAAGCAGGTCTTTGTCCTCTTATATGTACAGTAGCTGAAAAATATCCTTGCCGTATTGAATTTTATTTGCAAAAGGTGATATAATTCTTAAAGCTTAAGTGCTGATTACTCCGACTGAAAGGATGATATTATGAGCCTTTTAAAAATACTTTTAGGAATAAACGAGGATAAAAAGAAAAGCACTGTTAAAACCAAGGCGCAGGCAGAAAAGGAAAAAAGAGAGCTTGAGCGAAAAATATGGGAAATGGCAGAGGAATACGGAGAAGAGGAATGATTAAGCTGCAGGGTGACGAGGTAAAGCTTACAATTATCCGAAGTGACAGAAAAACACTTTCAATTCAGCTTAAAGCAGGTGAAATAATCGCCCGTGCACCGGTGGGAATGAGTGATAAGGATATATACGGCTTTATTGAGGAAAAGAGAGGCTGGATTGAAAGGAATCTTGCGCGTATAAACGAGCAGCAGAATTCCGCTGACGGGGGACAGCCCTTTACACAGCAGGAGTTAAAGGAGCTCAGTGAAAAAGCAAGACGGATAATTACCGAAAGAGTAAATTATTACGCACCGCTGGTAGGTGTTACCTATAACAGAATTACCGTACGCCGTCAGCGTACAAGATGGGGCAGCTGCTCGTCAAAGGGAAACCTTAATTTTAATTGTCTGCTTGTGCTTTTTCCTGTTGAGGTCATTGACAGTGTTGTTGTGCACGAGCTTTGCCACAGAAAGCATATGAATCACACACCACAGTTTTACGCCGAAATTGAAAGAGTCTTCCCCGAGTACAGGAAGCATCATAAATGGCTTACGGATAACGGCACAGCATATATGAGAAGACTCGGATAAGCTTAAAAAAGCAAGGGTGGTATTCCGTTTTTTTATATGCTATAATTAACGGGTAAATATGAAATCAACCAAAGAAAACACAATGGAGAGCAGAATGAATAATATTATTGAAATAACTGATTTTCTTGCACCGGAGCTTGATGTATATGCACGGCTTACCGAGGGTCAGCTTTTAAACAGAGAGTTTCCCGAAAAGGGTATGTTTATAGCCGAAAGCCCAAAGGTTATTGAAAGAGCGCTCGACGCGGGTTACGAGCCTGTTTCGGTTCTTATGGAAAAAAGACACATCGAGGGAGAGGGAAAGGAGATTCTTGCAAGAATTCAGAATGTTCCCGTTTACTGCGCTGAATTTGATGTGCTTACGCAGCTTACAGGCTTTAAGCTTACAAGAGGTATGCTTTGCGCAATGAAACGAAAGCCCCTTTGCAGTGTCAGAGAGCTTTGTGAAAACAAAAAAAGAATAGTTATACTTGATAAGGTTATGAATCCTACCAATGTGGGCGCTATAATCCGTTCGGCTGCGGCGCTCGGTATGGATGCAGTTGTTCTCACTCCCGGCTGCTCCGATCCGTTGTATAGACGTGCCGCAAGGGTAAGCATGGGCACTGTGTTTCAGATTGAATGGACCTTTTCAGCCGATGACAGCCTTGATGAAATAAAGGCACTCGGCTTTAAAACCGTTGCAATGGCACTTAAGGATGATACTCTTTCTATAGATGACCCGAGGCTTACGGCTGAAGAAAGACTTGCTGTCCTTATGGGTACAGAGGGTGACGGTCTTTCAGACAACACCATTTCGGATAGTGATTATACCGTAAAAATACCTATGTATCACGGTGTGGATTCGCTTAACGTTGCCGCTGCCTCTGCAGTTGCCTTTTATCAGCTCGGTAATAAACAGAACACTGATGCTGCCGAATAAAACATAACCCCTGACCTTCTGAACAGGTCAGGGGAATTTTTATGCCGTAGATAATGCTTTAAACAATAACCTTTTTGTCAAAGCGCTTGTTTTTGTGTGCGGGCTTTGAGGTTGCGCGTCTGTTCTTTTCAACGTCCTTGAGCTGAGCCGCAGAGAAGCGGTTGACAATTGTTCTTCCGCTTATACGGTCATACATAGGATATGCGAGAGCTGAAGCAGTGTCATCCTTTACGCCTGTTGCTGCAAGGATAATGATGCTTTCATTATCGGTAAGGGTAAGCTCGTTTACATCCTTTGCATCAAACTCATAAGCAAATACGCACATCTGCTTTGCAACAATGTCTGCACCGTTTTCGTTGTGAGCGTGAGTGAATTCCCATGCAAGTGAGCATTCCTTGATGTCTGCAGCCTCCTTGAGGTCAACAAGGTCCCATCTGCCTATTCTGTCAAAGGTGCTGTGGACGGTCTTTCTTACCTCCTTGCCGTCAAGAAGGAAGGGTACCTCGTGGTCTGTGTTCATTGAGAAGGCAAGCAGATATACCTTGTCGTATTTTTTGCCGAGAGTAAGAGTCTGCTTTGCGCACTTGACTGCCTTGCTTTCGTCGAGGGTGAAGTCAATGCCCTTGAAGGTGATTTTGCCGGGATTGATTTCCTTGGGAATGTATGCTTCCCTGTAGTCCCTGAGTACCTGATGAAAGGGCTTTTTGTTCGCCTTGAAGATTTCGTAGTTAAGGGGAAGCTCAAGCTGAGTCTGCTTTGCTGTAGAGGCCTTGTTTTTAATAGCCTTAAGCTTAAGTGCAAATGACTTGATGCCGTATGCCTCAAGGTCAAAGATAAGCTTGCCCTTTTCTACTCTGGCTTCACCTGCGGTTTCTTCGCTTGCGTAAACCTCTCTTGCGCTTTCAATGCCTGAGCCTAATGTGAATTCAATGCCTTCGGTTGCAGTATTTGCACCCTCGTTGAAGCGCACAATAATCTCATCACTGTCCTCTGCTTTTTTCATAGCACGGAGAATAACGTTGCTCTTATTGAGTGAGCCAAAGGAGTATTCAGCACCGAGAGAGCCCTTGTGGTTATCGGTAACAACGGCATTAAGAGGCTGATTGAACTGCCTTGCATATTTCTGTGTTGAGGCAAGGTCGTTTGCGTGCGCGTGAATTGCATAGCCGTAACGGTTAAGACCGATTTCCATAAGGCTTTGCATGCTGTCATTCTTGTAGTTGCCCTTGGGTGTATGTAAAACTGTCATACGAAGAGTGTTGTTTGCAGGCTTGTCCCAGCCGTACTTACAGTCACTGATAACGGATACGCCGAAGTCCTTTCCTGCAATATCTGCCCACTTCTGTGCAGGTACCTCGTATAACTTTTCGGTGTTGTTGCCGCGGCTGATAGCACCGAGACCGAGGTCATAGGTTGCCTTTTCGTTTGAAACTGAAAGTGTGAATCTGTCCTTGAGAAGCTTTTCTCTTTCCCACCATTCAATTTCGTTGTATACCTTTACACATTCGCTGCCCTTGTCAAGCACAATAACTGACTTGAAGACTGAGCCGCCGTGCGTCTGAGTAACCTCTATAGCAGCAGTAACGGGTCCGCTGTATAAAACCTTTTTGCTTTCAAGGGTGGGGAATTCTGTTACGTTGGCTGCAATGTCATTGTAGTTAAGCTCCCATGCAGGCCAAGCAGCCGAGCCCTCATATTTTATAAGCTGATGTCTGATGCTCTTTTTAATAAGGTCCTTGCCGAACTTTTTGTCAATGATACTGCATATGTCACCGTTTGAGTCGAGGGTAACGGAATATCTGCTGTTTTCAATTCTGTTTTCGGTAACCTTAAGGTCGGTATCGGCTTTTTCTTCCTTGTCTGCCTCCTGAACATCAAGCACCTTGTAGCCGAGGGGCTTCATTTCACAGTAAACTGCAATAACAGCCTTGGTGCCCTCACGGCTTAAAATCTGGCAGGGGACAAGCTTACCCTTTTTGTCAAGCACCTTTACGTAATCGGACCTGATGTCAAGAGTAATGGTTGCTACATCTTTTCTTTCTTGCTCAAGGGAGTTTGTGATAACAACGGCTGTACCCTTTACCCAGGAGGTATCCATAGCTCTTGCTACTGCACCGGCGCTGTGGGTGAATTCATTTTCGAGCTGATTCATTGAAAGCACATAGTCATTCCATGAGCGCTGATAGCCGCGCTGAACTGATGTGCCGGGAATATCGTCGTGGAACTGATGGGCAATTGCTCTCTTCCATGCCTTTTCAAGAGTGGTTGAGGGATATTCCATATTGCCAAGGGCTGTGCCGAGAACGGCAGCTCTTTCTGTAATATCGGCAAGCTCCTCGCACTTTCTGTTCCAGCGCTTGCCTATAGCTCTTGAGGTATAGCCGCCTACAGCGTGAGCAGTCATAACAAGCTCGTTGTTCCATGAGGGAAGCTTATCCTTCTGCTCGTCTGACAGAGCGTTAAGGTCATCGTAAATTTCGTCACTTCTTGCGCTGATAACCTTTATATCGTTCGTGCTGTTTTTGTCAATCTCCTTTTGCATAACTGCAACGGAGAATTTACGGGGACAGCCGCCCTGGTCGCCTACACCGTGGAAGGAGAAGGTCCAGGGTAAGCCGAAGCGTTTTTCGTTATCTGCAAGCTTTGCCTTATTGTCCTTTTTTTCACGGATGCGGAAATATGCACTTGTGTATGAGCCGGGGTTTACACAGGCAAAGCAGTATTTGCCGTCAACGCCGTACCACTTGCCCACATCAAAGGGAGTGCCGTAGGCAGAGCCCCAGGTAAGCTTCTGTGTTGTGAAGCCGAGAAGATTGCCGTGTCTTATAATTGAGGGCAGGGCATAGCCGAAGCCGAAGCAGTCGGGAAGATAGATTTCCTTGCTTACCTTGCCGAACTTCTTTCTGAAATAGCCGTTGCCGTAAAGAATATTTCTGAAAAGAGCCTCGGGTGAGGGAACATTAACGTCACCGTTTTCATAGGCACTGCCGGTAACGTTCCAGCGACCCTGTTCAATATACTTTTTCAGTGTTTCAAAATACTCGGGATAGTATTCCTCAAAAAGCTCGTATCTGTAGGAGCCCTCAAAGTTGAACCTGTAATCCTTGTATTTTTCAAAAAGCTCAAAGTTGCCCACAAGGGTGTTGAAAAGGCAGTTAGTAACGGTATGCTCAAAGTCCCAGTTCCATATGGTGTCAAGATGTGCCGTTGCACAGGTGTAAATTCTTTTTTCGTGCTTAACTGACATAATATTTTCTCCTTCTGTTTTAGTGCACGGGTAAAGTGCACCTATTACTTTTATATTATCATAATGAGATAAGATGTGTCAATGAAATAATACTATGCCGTGATGTAATTATAATGGACAAAAAGTATGTTGCTTCAAATGAAAGGTATTGTTTTTTATGTTGAAAAAGGAATAATGTCTGTGCTATAATAAAGCAAATTACAAGCAGGGTGGTGTCCTTATGGCAAAAAATCCTAATGTTCTGTTTATTGTTACCGATGACCAGCGCTTTGATACAATTCACGCTCTGGGCAACAGTGAAATTATTACTCCTAATCTCGACAAGCTTGTTTCTCGCGGTACGTCCTTCGTGCGTGCGCATATAGCGGGAGGAACCTGCGGCGCTGTGTGTATGCCGAGCCGTGCGATGATTCTTTCCGGCAGAAATCCCTTTCATCTTGAGGAGCTTGGCGGAAATATACCAAAGGAGCATAAAACCCTTGCCGAAACCTTTAAAAATAACGGCTATGAAACTATAGGTCTCGGTAAGTGGCATAACGGCTGCCCCTCGTATGCGCGAAGCTTTACACAGGGCGCAAAGATTTTTTTCGGCGGTATGTGGGACCATTGGAATGTGCCTACCTGCCGTTACGATGAAACAGGCGAATATGATAATGTGATAAATTTTGTGGTTGACTTTTATAACGATAATCATCCGCAGAAGCAGCACTGTGACGAGTTTGAGCCGGGCAGACATTCGAGCACTCTGCTTACAGATGCCGCTATTGACCTTCTTGAGAAAAACACGGACAAGGAAAAGCCCTTCTTTATGTACCTTGCTTACCTTGCACCTCACGACCCTCGTACAATGCCCGATAAATTCCGTGAAATGTATGATGAAGAAAAAATCACTCTGCCTGTAAACTTTCAGCAGATTATTGATACCAACTATCCTCTTATGGTGCACCGTGACGAGGCTCTTGCTGCGTATCCCCGTGAGGAAAAGGAGATAAAACGCCATATAGCAGAGTATTTTGCAATGATAACTCATCTTGACTATGAAATCGGCAGACTTCTTGATGCGCTTAAGGCTTCGGGACAGGAGGATAACACCATAATTGTGTTTACGGGCGATAACGGTCTTGCTGTAGGTCAGCACGGCTGGCTCGGTAAGGAGGATATTTATGAGCACGGCGTGCGCATTCCTCTTATTATGGCAGGTCCCGGCATTGCCGAAAACAGACGTAACGATGCCTACGTTTATCTTTATGATATTTTCCCGACTCTTTGTGAAATGACAGGCATTGAGGTACCCTCCTCCGTTGACGGAAAAAGCTTTGCGAAGCTTCTTGACGGTGAGCACGGCGAAAGCTTCCGTGATGAGCTTTACCTTATTTTTGATAAGTTTGTCCGCGGAGTAAAGGATGAAAATTACAAGCTTATCGAGTACCGTAACGGTGATGAGCAGGAGGATAAATGGACCTTCCTTTACGATATAAAGAATGACCCGTGGGAAACCAAAAACCTGGCAGACGATGACGCTTACAGCGAAAAGGTAAGGCTGATGAGACAAAGGCTTCTTTATCACCGTGACAAGTGGGAGGAGCAGAAGCATCCCTGGGGTGTGGATTTCTGGACAAGATTTTAAGTCTGTGCTATAATCTTATAAATAAAATTGCGGTGAGGTGTAAAAATGGATTTTCCTCAATTTGTTCAGCGTATAAAGGATACCTACAGACCTAACAGATATGCCTTGAAGCCTTATCTTATAAATGACGGCAAGAAGCATCCCTTTGCCGTTATCTGTCCCGGCGGAGGATACAGCATGGTCTGCTCTGCAGGTGAGGGCTTGCCCTTTGCAAGGGAGCTTAACAAGCTTGGCTATCACGCCTTTGTGGTTTACTACAGCGTAAAAAATAAGGCACGTTATCCGCAGCCTCAGCAGGATTTGAAGCGTGCAATTGAAGAGATTTTTGCCCATGCCGACGAGTGGAAGCTTGATACCGGGAGCTGGTCAATATGGGGCAGCTCTGCGGGCGGACATCTTGTTGCAAGCTACGCTTCGGAAAATTGGGGTACACCCAAGCCTACGGCACTCGTGCTGGTTTATCCCGTAATTACAATGGGTGAATATACTCACGGCGGCTCAAGAGACAACCTTCTTGGTAAAAATGCAGGTGAGGATATGATAAAGAAGCTTTCTGTTGAGCTTAACGTAAGTGCAGATTATCCGCCTACCTTTACCTGGTACGGCACAGCCGACGACTGTGTGCCTCCACCTAACAGTAAAATGCTGTGTGAGGCACTTGAAAGAGTTTCGGTGCCTTGCAGAATTGAAGAGTATGAGGGCATAGGTCACGGTGTAGGTCTTGCGAAGGGCACCGTAGCCGAGCCTTGGTTTAAAAATGCCGTTAAGTTCTGGGAGCAGCAGAGCAGATAAGCAAAGCTTATATTGCAAATGATTTTAAAACAAAAATGCTTTAAATGATAGACCGTATGGAGGTATTCCTGTGAATATTTTACAGACAATTATTTCTTATTTTGCAATAGCGGCAGCTTTTATTTCTTCTCTGATTCCGTGGGGGAAAGCTGAGCCTGTGCCTTTTACAAACGATTATACGCTCAGCGATAAGCTTCCCGAATACAGTGTGATTGCCACTGAAGAAAAGGCTGACTGGAAGGCAAAGTGGATTTGGGATAAGGATAACCTTACAGAAAATAATGTATGGATGTGCTTTAGCAAAAAGATAAGCCTTGATAAGGTGCCCGAAAAGCTTATAGCAGATATTTCGGCCGATTCAAAATATTGGCTTTACATAAACGGAGAAAACGTTGTTTTTGAGGGTAGCGTCAAGCGTGGTGCCGATAACAACAGTGGCTATTACGACAGTATTGATATTGCACCTTATCTTAAAAAGGGTGAAAATCATATCTGTGCTCTTGTGTGGTACTGGGATAACGAAACGAGCTATTCCTATAACAGCAGCGGTCAGGGTGGCTTTATTTTTGAAGCCGTAGGAAAGAGCGTCAGCATAATCTCTGACGAAAGCTGGAGGGTGAAAAGAAACAGCGCATATGTAAACTCCTCACTTTATCCTCCCAACTACCGACTTCCCGAATACAGCATTTATTTTGATGCAAGAGAGGATATGGGTGACTGGACAGGTGCAGATTTTGACACCTCCTCTTGGGAAAATGCAACGCAATACGCTGTAGGCGGTCAGGGCGCTTACGGTAAGTTTTACCCGAGAGGAATCCCCTTGCTTAAGGACTACGGACTTAAGGCTTATGAGAATTCAGAAGCCTACGAAAACTATACCGTAACCAAGCCTTTCGGTGAAAAAATTACTGTTGATATTCCCTATAATGCACAGCTTACCCCTTATCTTAAAATAATAGCGCCTGCAGGTAAAAAAATCCGTATAACAACGGAGAATACCTTAATCGGTGCAGTTTCCTCCACCTATATAACCAAGGAGGGCGAGCAGGAGTTTGAGGCTCTCGGCTGGTTCAACGGAGAGCATATTACCTATAAAATTCCCAAGGGTGTTACAGTTGTTTCCTTGATGTACCGTGAAACGGGCTATGACAGTGAATTCAGCGGTAATTACAGCAGTGACGATGAATTTCTCGATTCTTTGTGGCAGAAGTCACTGCGTACGCTCTATGTTACTATGCGCGATAATTTCATGGATTGCCCCGACAGAGAAAGAGCGCAGTGGTGGGGTGACGTTACAAGTGAAATGATTATGACCATGTACTCCATGGACAGTAACTCCTACCTGCTTTATCAGAAGGGCGTAGAAGCAATGCTTTCTCATATTGATGAAACAAAGGTGCTTCAGACCGTTGTACCCATAAGCGGTGATTATTTTGAGCTTCCCGTTCAGCAGCTTGCAGGTATCGTGGGCTTTATGACCTACTATGAATATACAGGTGACAGGACCTTTATTGAAAAGGTTTATGAGGCTTCGGTTGATTATCTTAAGCTTTGGGAAATCGGTGAAAACAAGCTTGTTGTTCACCGTAGCGGCTCCTGGGACTGGCCCGACTGGGGCAGTAAGGCAGATATGACCGCTATTGAAAATGCATGGGTTTATTGTGCACTTTCATCGGTAGAGCAGATGGCAGAGCTTCTGGGTGAAAAGAAGGATATTGCCTTTATTACTGAAAGAAAAGCCGCAATCAAAGAGGGCTACAGGTCACTCTGGACAGAGGGCGGCTATAAAAGTGAGGATGTGAAAAATCCCGACGACAGAGCAAATGCCCTTGCCGTTTTGGCAGGTCTTGCAGACAAGGAGCAGTACGCTGTTATTACCGACGTGCTTAAAAGCGTAACAAACTCAAGTCCATATATGGAATACTATGTGCTTGAGGCTCTTTGTAAAATGGGTGAATACGAAGCTGCAAGGGACAGAATAAAGCAACGCTATGAGGGTATGGTCAACGAGGATTACTCAACCTTATGGGAATTCTGGAATTCCTGGCAGGGCACAATGAATCACGCCTGGAGCGGAGGTCCTCTTGTTATAATGAGTAAGCACTTTGCGGGTATTGCCCCGACCGAAGCAGGCTACGAAGGTGTAAAAATTGACCCGCAGTATAATCTTTCTGACAGCTTGAGCTGTACTGTTCCGAGTGTTAAGGGCTTAATCACTCTCAGCTATGAAAAGACATCTGATGCTTATACTGTAGACATTACTGTTCCCGAGGATATGAAGACAGACTTATTTGTACCTGAGGGTGCTTCGGTAACTGTCAATTCAGAGCTCGTTTACAAAAACGGTGAGTATGTAAAGGGCGCTGATGCCGACAATATTGAAATAACAGAAAAAGCAATTAGTAATGCATAACTAAAACTGCCTCACATTTGTGGGGCAGTTACTTTTTATATATTGTAAAAAGCTTATTGTAATGCTATAATGAACAAAAGCATTTATTCTTGGAGGAAGTACAAATGAAGAAGAAAATATTTTTGGGAATTTTACTTGCGTTCATTCTTATGATAGCAGGCACACTTGCGCTTTCAATAAGACCCGAATACAGCGCAGTGAATTATAACCCTGCCGACAGTCAGAACGAAACAGACAAAACAATCAGATTTGATTCTGAGGGTAAGCTTAAAATTTTACATATTACCGATACTCACCTTAAATACAACCATAACTTTGACCCTACAATATGGATGGTTGAAAAGGCATGTGACGATGAAAAGCCCGATATTGTTATGCTCACAGGTGACATTGTTCTTAACTGTGAAACCGAGGAGGAAACAAAAAAGCTTATCAACGCCCTTATGAATATTTTTGATTCAAGAAATATTCCCGTTGCCGTTACCTTCGGCAACCACGATTCAGAGCAGGGCGCAATGACAAGAGAGGAGCTTATGGCTTATTACAACACCTTTTCCTGCTCCGTTTCTGTTGATGACGGTGAAGCTCTTTCAGGCTGCGGCACATATAACATTCCCGTGCTTGCCTCTGACAGTGATAAGGTAAAGTTCAACCTTTGGGTCTTTGACTCGGGTGATTATGATGAAGAGGGCAGATACAGCTGCGTTCAGGCAGACCAGGTTGAATGGTACAAAAAGACCTCCGATAAGCTTAAGAAGCAGAACAAGGGTGAAAAAGTAAATTCACTTGTTTTTCAGCATATAATTGTTGCTGAAATTTACGACGTGCTTCAGAAGTCCGATAAGTGGAAGTCATATTCATATAAGCACCTTTATAACGAGGATGAGCATTATCTCTTTGACCCCGAGCAGATAAACTACGGTACCTTGAGAGAAACTCCCTGCCCCGGCTATGCAAACTACGGCCAGTTTGACGCAATGGTAGAAAAGGGTGACGTTCTTGCAATGTTTACGGGCCACGACCACACCAACGCCTTTGCAGTTGAAAATCAGGGAATCGACATTGTAAACTCACTTAGCACCCGTTACATCGGTCTTTTCCATTCAACACAGTGTGGCTACCGTGTAATTGAGGTTGACGAAAATGACACCTCCTCTTATGCAACAAGGGTAGTGCGTATGTTTGATACCTACACCTTTGAAACCGTCAAGCAGGAAAAGCTCGGCGGTGACGAATTCAAATATAAAATGTGCCGTGAATTTGCCTATAAGGGTATGATTCAGAAGCTCGCAACAGTTGTTTACGGTAATCTTATACAGGCCGTTACAGGCAGACAGGTAACCTACGCTGATTAAAGGTGTACAGGGAGGGTAATGAATGTATATTTTAGGCATTGATATAGGCGGCACAAAATGTGCAGCTGTTACCGCCGAATATACCGACGGTGATATTACTCTTTTAAAAAAAGAAAAGTGCGATACCAATCTTGAAATTTCTCCCGAGGAGATGATAGAGAAGCTTTTTGCAATGGCTGATTGCATTCTTGATAAAGCTCCCGACGCTATCGGTATTTCCTGCGGAGGGCCTCTTGACCCGGTAAAAGGTGTAATAATGGGTCCGCCCAACCTGTCGGGCTGGGATAATGTTGAGATAGTAAGGCTTTTTGAGGAGCGCTACAATGTAAAAGCAAGGCTTCAGAACGATGCCAATGCATGTGCAGTGGCTGAATGGAGATTCGGTGCAGGCAGAAATAGTGAAAACATGATTTTTCTTACCTTCGGTACGGGGCTCGGAGCGGGGCTTATTCTAGGCGGAAGACTTTACTGCGGAGCAAACGGAAACGCAGGTGAGTTAGGGCATATCCGTCTTTCGCAGGACGGTCCCGTCGGCTATGGAAAAAAAGGCTCCTTTGAAGGCTTTTGCAGTGGCGGAGGACTTGCACAGCTTGGCTATATGAAGGCTCTTGAGTGTGTGCAGTCGGGTAAATATCCTGCATATTTCAAAAAGGGTATGACAGTAAAGGATGTTACCGCAAAAGCTGTGGCAGAGGCTGCAGAAAAGGGTGACGAAACTGCCCTTGAGGTTTACCGGATCTGCGGAGAATATCTCGGTAAGGGGCTTTCCGTGCTGATAGATATACTTAATCCCGACGTTATTGTAATAGGCAGTATTTTTGCACGCTCGGGTCATCTGCTTACTGAAAGCATGAAAAAAATAATTGAAGAAGAGGCGTTGCCCCTTTCGGCAGGCTGCTGTAAGATTTTACCTGCTGCACTTGGTGAAAGCATAGGTGACTATGCTGCCGTGGCGACGGCGTTGGAGAACTGATATGATAAACGAGCTTATAAAAAGATACCCTGCTTTGGAGGGTAACCGTGAAGATATTGAAAAAGCAACAAAGGAAATCATAGACTGCTATGAAAACGACGGTAAGGTGCTTTTATGCGGTAACGGAGGAAGCGCGGCAGACTGTGAGCATATTTCAGGAGAGCTTATGAAGGGCTTTTTGAAAAAGCGCCCCTTGAGTGACGGAAAAAAGGCAGAAATGCAAAAGAGAATGCCCTATGCAGACGCTGAGCTTCTTTCAAGGCTTCAGTGCGGCTTGCCTGCAATCTCTCTGCCATCAATGACGGCACTCAACTCCGCTTACTGTAACGATGTTGAGCCGGAGCTTATTTATGCACAGTCGGTTTTAGCCTTGGCGAAGCAAAACGATGTTCTTATAGCCTTAAGCACATCGGGTAATTCAAAAAACGTATGTGCCGCAGTAAAGGTGGCAAAGGCTCTCGGCTGTAAGGTGATAGGTCTTACGGGTAATAAGGGTGGCAGGCTTAAGGAGTATGCTGATATATGCATATGTGCTCCCGAGGACGAAACCTTTAAAATTCAGGAGCTTCACCTGCCTGTATATCATTGCATCTGCGCAGCCGTTGAAGCACATTTTTATGATGTATAATTTTACGTAAAACCTCTCTGAGCTTCAGGGAGGTTTTATTGTAATCGGTACATATAAACGGACAATAAGCGTAAATGAAGCTTTTGCCTATTGTAAAGTCTGAGTAACGGGTGTATTATTAAACTGTAATAATTAACATAAAAGGAGGGTCGCCTGTGGATGATTATATCGAATATCAGATAGCCCACGGTGAGGGTGAATTCGGCTCTTCCTCGGATGATTCCTCGGGCGGCTGCCTTATATTGATTCTTATAATAATTGCAGCTATATGGTTTATTGTAAAGCTTATAGGGTGAATGGAGAAATTAAAAAACTATAGAAAACAGCAGGTGATTTTATGCCACTTAACATAATCCGTCAGGATATAACAAAAATGCACGTTGACGCTATAGTCAACACAACCAACGAAAAAATGAAAGGCTACAGCGGTGTTGACCTTGCAGTACACACTGCCGCAGGCAAGGAGCTTGACCTGTACTGTGAAAAGCTTGCGCCCTTAGGTCTTGGTGAGGTTGTGCTGACACCGGGTTTTAAGCTTCCGTGCCGATATATTATCCATACCTCGGGTCCCGTGTGGCACGGCGGTCTGCAGGGTGAGAGCATTATTTTACGCTCCTGTTATACCGAGGCATTGAAGCTTGCCGTTGAAAAGGGCTTTGAGACTGTTGCATTTCCGCTTATTTCATCGGGTGCTTACGGATACCCTAAAGACCAGGTGCTGAAATTTGCGATTCAGGTTATAACCGAGTTCCTTTATGACCACGAGTTGACAGGTTTATCTTTGCATTTATGACCGCACCTCTTATGAGTTCAGCAGAGAGCTTTTTGAGGACATCAGCGACTTTATCGGTGAAGATAAGTCTGATATGCCGACTATGAGTATGCCGAGTCTTGCCCGTTGTGAGCCCGTATGCTTTGACGAGGATGAAATCTGCGATTATTCTGTCGGTATGCCTATGGCGGCAGGTATTCCTTCCGAAGCCACACCGAAGGAGAGCAGCTACAGCAGCGCAAGGGATATGAGCTTTGAGGAATATATGAAAAAGATGGACAAATCCTTTGCATATAAGCTGTTTGACCTTATTGATGCAAGCGGTATGACCGATGTTGAGTGCTATAAGAAGGCGAACGTTGATAAGAAAACCTTTTCAAAAATCAAGTGTAATCCGCAGACCTATAAGCCCTCAAAGCAGACGGCAGTAGCTTTTGCAATTGCTCTTGAACTTGACCTTGACGAAACCCAGGACTTACTTGCCTCGGCAGGTCTTACTCTGTCACGCAGCTTTAAGTTTGATAAGATTATACGTTACTTTATACAAAAAGAGATTTACGATATTTACGTAATCAACGAGGCTCTGTTTGAGTTTGACCAGGTGCTGTTGGGGTGCTGATTTAAAAGTCTCCCGTCAAGCGACCAATTGAGTTTAATAATCCGCTATACTATGGCTGTAAGGTTGAAACACACTTTTCAGCCATAATTTTTTTGGAGGTAACAGATATGAAAAACAAAGAAAATTTAACACCTGCAGATTACGGAAGATGGGGAAGAACCTGTACAAAAATGCTTGATGAACCCGAACAGAAGGAAAAAACAGTGAAGGATTGCGGAGGTATTCAGCCTGCAAAGCTGATAGCACCGAACAATACAACCGAGCTTGTATTCATCCTTGACAGAAGCGGCTCAATGTCAGGCCTTGAGGCTGACACCATCGGTGGCTTCAACGCTATGATTGAAAAGCAGAAGAAGGAAGACGGCGAGTGCTATATTTCAACCGTGCTTTTTGATAATGTCAGCGAGGTGCTTCACGACAGAGTAAGGCTCTCTGAAATCAAGCCTATGACCGACAGAGAGTATACCGTAAGAGGCTGTACAGCTCTTATTGACGCTATCGGCGGAGCAATTCATCATATTGGCAACATCCACAAATACGCCCGTCCTGAGGATGTTCCTGCACACACAATGTTTATCATCACAACTGACGGTATGGAGAACGCAAGTCAGCGTTATTCAAGTGAACAGGTCAAGAAAATGATTGAGCGTCAGAAGAAAAGATACGGCTGGGAGTTTCTTTTCATCGGTGCAAATATTGACGCCGTAGAAACTGCAAGACGCTACGGCATAGACGAGGACAGAGCCGTTAATTATCACGCTGATGCCAAGGGTACAGGTATCCTTTACGAGTCAGTTGCCTGTGCGGTAAGTAATGTAAGAAGCTGTGCTCCTCTTGATAACAGCTGGAGAGATAAGATGGATAGAGATTACAAAAACAGAGGCAAGAAATAATATAAAAGCCGTCCTTGTGACGGCTTTTATTCATTCCTATTAAGAAAAATATGTTGAATTTTAAATTTCTTTGATATATAATGATTTTATGAAATATGAAAGGAAGCAAGATAATGATTAAGCAAAAGCTATCTAAAAAAACGTGGTTTACAATGTGCCTGTTCAGCTTTATGGGCGGTATTGCCTGGAATATTGAAAATATGTATTTCAATACCTTTCTTTACAATTCCGTTTATGCAAATGCTTCATCCGAGGCAATGGCAGGCTCAATGGCTCCTACTACTGCAATCAGCCGTATGGTTGCTCTTTCTGCTATTGCGGCAGTGCTTACAACCTTCATAATGGGTACCCTCAGTGACAAAATGAAAAACCGTAAGCTCTTTATATCTGTCGGTTATCTGCTCTGGGGTCTTGTTACTGCTGTTTTCGGCTTTATTACAAGGGATAATATTTCAGCATTATTAGGTCTTACCGATGAAGCGAAAATCCTTACTGCCACAGTTTGGGTGGTTATTGTAATGGATATAGTAATGACCTTTATGGGCTCAACAAGTAATGACGCCGCCTTCAATGCCTGGGTTACCGATATTTCCACACCGAAAATAAGGCCAACAATTGAAACCACCTTTACCTTTGTAGGCTTTCTTTCAATTGTCACCGTTATGGGTGTAGGCAGCCTTGCACAGTCGGGCGCCGTTTCTTATCAGAATTTCTTCCTCTACCTCGGCCTTGTTGTTGCTGCCTGCGGTGCGGCAGGTCTCTTCCTTATTGAAAATCCCGAAAAGAAGCCTGACGCTGACGAGGTTAAATCAAGCTACTGGGCAGACCTTTTCTACGGCTTCAGACCCTCTGTAATCAAGGAGAATTCAAGGCTTTACCTTACCCTTTTAGCCGTAGGCTTTTCAAGCGTTTCCTATCAGGTGTTCTTCCCTTATCTTCTTGTTTATCTTCAGTATGTTGTAATTCCCGATAACGGAGATAATCTTATTACACCGAGCGTAATAGCTACCTTTGTTGTTATGGTGGCAATACTTGTAGCCGGGCTTGTATTTCTTCTTAAGCTTTCAGGCAGGAACAAGGCAAAGGGTCTTATCCCGAGTGCTTTTCTTATGACAGCAGGTCTTGTTATACTTTCTACATCAACAAATATTCATATTATCCTTATCGGTATTGTGCCTGCAGTGGTAGGTAATCTCGTTATGGGTATTCAGTTCAGCGCCGCTATAAAGGATTTCATTCCCGAGGGCAAGGCAGGTCTTTTCCAGGGCATAAGAATGATTTTTACCGTGCTTATTCCTATGGTGCTCGGTCCTGCGCTCGGTGATATGGCTTGCCGTAATTCTGCAGTTACATATGTAAACGAATACGGCGTTGACACCATTGTTCCTTCGGCCAGTATGTTTATCTATGCGGCTATTGTTTCCGTATTCGTGCTTATTCCCTTGTTCTTCCTTATCAAAAAGGGATTTGAGGTTGAAGAAAAATAAAATATCTTATATAACACAAGTTCCTGACATCAACTGTCAGGGACTTTGCTTTATCAGTTGACGGTTAACGGTTTGCTTAAATAAGCCTTATAAAAACATGTAAGGCTTAAAATATTATATTTTATTTGAGATAAAGAACATTCATCAGCGTAAATTTTGCAAAAGACTTTATTTTCTTTTCAATATATGGTATAATTTTTTATCATTTATTCAGGAGATGTAAAAATATGAGTGACAATCGTTCAATGAAGTATGCTGAAATTCTTTCAAAGCTTATTCAGGTTGAAACTATTTCATCAAGAGAAAATAAGGATATTACAAAGTTCTTAGGCTTCCACGAGGTGCTTCGTGAAACCTATCCCAACCTCTTTAAAACAGTTGAGGTTGAAAACTTTGACGGCAGCCTTCTTCTTAAGTGGAAGGGTACAGACTCGTCCTTAAAGCCTATTATGCTTATGAATCACCACGACGTTGTTGAAGCAAGCGGTGAATGGACACATCCTGCATTTTCAGGCGCAATTGCAGACGGTAAGGTATGGGGCAGAGGCACGCTTGATACAAAGGGCGGCCTTGCAATGATGCTTCAGGCAGCAGAGGAGCTTATCAGTGAGGGCTTTACTCCTAAAAGAGATACCTATTTTGTAAGTGCCTGCACAGAAGAAATCGGCGGTGAAGGCGGCGACGCTATTTCACGTGCCCTCGAAGAAAGAAAAATGGAATTCTATATGGTGCTTGATGAGGGTGGTATGATTATGTATGACCCCATCGGCGGCGCTGAAGGCACCTTTGCAATGATAGGCGTAGGCGAAAAGGGTTATGTAGACCTTAAGTTCATTGCTAACTCAAACGGCGGCCACGCATCTGCTCCCGGCAAGAATACTCCGCTTGTACGCCTTGGTAAATTTATGGCTGAGGCTGAAAAGGCAGAGTGCTTCCGGGTTGAAATGTCAGACACAGTAAAGGAAATGCTTTCACGCTTTGCACCTACAATGAGTGGTATTATGAAAACTGCTTGCGGCAATGTAAATGCCTTCAAGCCCGTGCTTAAAAAGGTTATGCCTATGATTTCACCTGCAGGTGCAGCGATGCTCAGAACAACTCTCGCATTCACAATGAGTAAGGGCTCCGAGGGTGCAAACGTTATTCCTCAGGAGGCTTGGGTTGTAGGCAATATGCGCTTCTCACATCATCAGGGTAAAAAGTCAAGCGTTGATGCAATTACTGCCCTTGCAAAGAAGTATGACCTTCAGGTCGAAATCATCGACGACGGTATCGAATCAGGCATCACAGACTTCAAGGGTGAGGCATTTAAGTTTGTTGAAAAGGCAGTAAATGCCGTATTCCCCGAATACAAGGCTGCTCCCTATATTATGAACGCCGCAACTGACAGCAGATACTTCAACAGAGTATGTGACAACTGTCTTCGCTTTGTTCCCTTCAAGATTGACAAGCAGCAGCTTGACAGTGTTCACGCTATTGACGAAAACGTTGATATTGAAACACTTGCTCCTGCAGTAGACTTCTACAGATACATTATCAAAGAAGCTTAAGTTCGGATTGTCGATAAGGATGCAAGAACAACAATGCAAAAAAATAAGATAAAGTTATAATAAACTGATTTATACAAATAAAAAGAGGTTGAAATGTCGAATTTCAACCTCTTTATGCATTGATTTGGCATTTTTTCACCCTCTTGGAGTACAAGTGTACGCCTTCGGGGTGAAGAAAATGTCATCTTGCAACCTTCTTGCCAATCCGGTTGCCTTTATTTAACTGTAATTACCTCACAAGGCTTATCAACGTAGAACTTGTACATTTTATCGTAGTTCATGCCTGCGCACATAAGCATTGATTTTTCACTGCAGTTGTAAACTGAGCTCCAGAGAGTGATAACCATATGCTTGAGTGCAGGGTGCTTATAATGGAGAGTGATCTCTGAAAGAAGCTGCATTGCTTCCTCTTCTGTAATTACACCGCCCTTTGCCTTGAGGGTGGTTTCAATTTTTTCATAACGGTCGTAGCCTCTGCCGTCGTGATTGTCGCCGCCGGGAGTAAGGAAGTAGTTAGTGAGCATAAGGTTTTCCTTGCCCTCCTCCTGGCTGATTACAACCATTTTGTTGTCAACGTATTCGATAATTGCGCTGTTGCCCTGTGCGTCAGCAAGCTGATAGTGATAGTTGATACCGAGAAGGTCCTGCATATCGTAGGAGGCGAAAAGCTCAATACCCTCCTGTACGGTAGCGCACTTATCAAGGGCAGCACGGATAGCAACGGTTGTGATTATGGGAGTTTTACCTGTCTTCTGCTTTGTTGCCTTTGACTTGATTTCAAGCACTGCGATTGAAAAGCCCTTTTCGTTTATGCCGTCCATTGAGGTGTAGGGCGCAGCCAATGAGCGCAGGTGATTTTTTGCCTTTGCCATGGGAAAATATTTTGTTCCGTGCACAAAGAAGGTTGTATCAACAACTGACATACTTCTGTAGCCGTTTTCGGGTGCTGTCCAGCATACGAGACAGGGGGCAGCCTTGTAGTCGAAGTTTCTGCCTAAGATATAGTCACCGTCAGGTGTTTTTGCATTATAGGTTGAGCAGGCGAACCCGTCCTTTGCGGGGTCGGGGTTGAGCCTTACCTCGTTTTGTAAAAAGCGTACAGAGTCCATAATACCCTTTGAGCCCTGCTTTAAAATACCGTCAAGACCGTAGGAGCATTTGTACTGCATAACCCACACATTGTCGTCAAGCTGCTTCAATGTGCTGAGGGTTTCCTGTATAGCTCTGTTTGCAATGGTCTTCTTGTTCATTTAATCATCTTCTTTTTTTGAAATTTTGGTAAAGTATACCACATTATGCAAAGCATAATCAACCCTTATAATATCTTTTAGTAAAAACGTTTTCTCTTTACAATATCTAAAAAGCTACAGGGCTTTTTACTTACAAGCAATTGAAAAAAATATTTCTGTATTATATAATTATTTTATAATAAAATATGTCACTGAAGGCATAAACGAAGGGAGAAATTATAATGGCAGGAGAAAAGAAGAAAAAGAGAGGCTTACTTATTTTTATTTGTGCAGTAGCGGTTATTGCTGCAGCACTTGCAGCAGTTAATTTTGCTTCTTTTAAGTCGCTTATTAAAACGGGCAACACCTATGAAAAAGTTGCCTACGAAAATCAGCTTGTTCCCGAAAAGGATGAAAACGGTTATTGGTGCTTTACAACCGATGACGACTTTAAGGTTATGCACCTTACGGATATTCATATCGGTGGCGGCTTCCTTTCAAAGGATGTTGACAAAAAGGCGCTCAATGCAGTTGCAACAATGGTTACAAGAGAAAAGCCCGACCTTGTTATAGCTACAGGTGATATCGCTTTTCCTGTGCCCTATACTGCCGGTACCTTCAATAACTACAGCGGTGCAATGGCCTTTGCTAACCTTATGGAGAGCCTTGGCGTTTATTGGACAGTTACCTTCGGTAACCACGATGCAGAGTGTTATTCCTATTTTGACAGAGAGGCTGTTGCGAAGATTTATTCCGACGAGGATTTTGAATACTGTCTTTTCCAGGCAGGTCCCGAGGATGTTGACGGTCAGGGTAACCATGTTATCGAGGTTAAAAATTCAAAGGGAATTATAACACAGGCCTTTGTGGTAATTGACTCACTTGATTATGTAGGCGGCGGTCTTATTGCAAGCATCAAGGGCACCTACGATAATATTCATCCTAATCAGGTTGAGTGGTACGAAAACGAAATCAAGCGTATGAATGCCGAAAATGCCAAGGCGATAAAAGACGTTCAGGGCAATGTAAACGGGGGTTTATTCAAAAAATACGGTACGGTTAAGTCCCTTGCATTTTTCCATATACCTTTAGTTGAAATGCTTGACACATGGAACGAATTCAGCGAAAACGACTACAAGGACACCGATGACGTCAAATATATTGACGGTATAATGGGTGAGGGCGGTAAGGTAGTATACTGCGGTCTCGGTGAGGATGAAATGTTTGAAAAAATGCTTGAGCTCGGCTCAACAAAGGCTATGTTCAACGGTCACGACCACCTTAACAGCACCACCTTTGAATACAAGGGCATTCAGTTCAGCTACGGCTACAGTATTGACTATTTTGCTTATTCGGGCATTGACAAGCTCGGCTCACAGAGAGGCTGCACAATGATTACCTGTAAGCCCGATACAAGCTTTGCAATTGATAAATACAACTATTACTTAGACAGATATGACCTCGAGGGCTTTACCCGTGAGGATGTTACAATGCAGTTTGAGAATGTTACAATAGTTCCCTACGAATTAAGAAAGTGAGGTACAGCTTTATGAAAAAGATAAATAAAATTCTTTCGGTTATTCTTGCAATTATAATGCTTCTTTCCTGCTTCAGCCTTTCGGGCTTTGCAGCACAGAGTGAGGAAAAGGCAAACAACTATCCCTTTATACTTGTTCACGGTCTCGGCGGCTGGGGACAGTACGATGAAATTACCGAAACCTATCCCTATTGGGGTGCAGGTGCAGGTATGAGTGAGGGTGAAGGCAACTTCGTAAAATTCCTCGGAGAAAACGGCTATGAGGCGTATGCCGTTTCTGTAGGTCCCGTTAACAGTGCCTGGGACAGAGCCTGTGAAATTTATGCCCAGCTTACAGGTACCGTTGTGGATTACGGCGAGGCACACTCAAAGGCGCACAACCACGCACGCTACGGCAGAAGCTTTGAGGGTAAGCCCCTTATGGGCAGAGTGTGGAATATCGACGAGCCCCTTAACCTTATCGGTCATTCCTTCGGCGGACCTGCAAGCAGACTTTTTGCTTCACTTATGGCTTACGGTGACGAGGCTGAAATTGCCGCAACAGGTGATGAAACCTCTCCTCTTTTCACGGGCGGCCACAGTAAATCCGTGCACAGCGTTATCACACTTTCAGGCTGTCACAACGGCTCACAGATAGCAAATCTTATTGTTGACCCTGTTATTCCTCTTTTCTTTATTGCTGTTTTTGTTAACCTTTCTTATGCTACAGGTGGCTCTGAAAACGGTATGTATTCTGATTTGGCACTTTCTCATTTCGGTCTTACTCACGACGAAGAAACAGGTAAGGTTGATTTCAGCCTGAGCAGAATTATCAATTATGTAAAATCAAAGGACAACGCAGGTGTTGACCTTACAGTAGGCGGCTCACAGGAGCTTAACGAGAAAATCAGAATGAGCCCCGATACCTACTATTACTCGGTTTCGGGTACAGTTACAGAGGAAAACAAGCTCGGTATGCAGGTGAAGACTCACGACACAACCTCAATTTTCAACGTAACAACCTGGCTTCTTACAAAAACACAGGGCTTCACTATCGACGGAATAAAAATGGATAAGGAATGGGCAAACAACGACGGTATGGTGCCTCTTAAGAGCGCCCTTTATCCTCTTGATGAAAAGAACAACGCTTTCTCCTATGAGGATGCGCTTATCAAGGACAGCATAACCCCCGGCTCATGGTACTACACAAAAACGATGTACGGTATGGACCACGGTGACTACTGCGGCACAACCGACGATTACCCCGAGGGCTATGAAAAATTCTGGCTCGGTCTTGCAGAAATGGCAACCTCCAGATAAAAAAGGAAATGAGAAAATATGAGTAAGGAAAAATTAAGTAAGAAAAATTGGCTTATAATTGCCGTGTTCTGCTTTATGGGAGGTATTGCCTGGAACACGGAGAATATGTATTTCAACACCTTCATTACCAATGAAATATACGCCGATGTATCACAGGCGGCTATTCTCGGCTCAATGGAAGCAACAACAGCAGTTGCCCGTATGGTTGCACTTTCTGCTATTGCAGCCGTGCTTACAACCTTTGTGATGGGTGCGCTGAGTGATAAGCTTAAAAACAGAAAAATGTTTATTTCCGTAGGCTATATTCTCTGGGGTGCAGTTACGGCTATATTTGGCTTTATCACAAAGGAAAACGTGGCAAATCTCTTCAATCTTACCGATGAGGCAAGAATTCTCGGCACCACCGTTTGGTTTATTATCCTTATGGATATAGTTATGACCTTTATGGGCTCAACAAGTAACGATGCGGCTTTTCAGGCCTGGGTGACAGATGTTACCGTACCGAAGCAAAGGCCCTTTGTTGAAACAGTTCTGTCCGTTGTGGGTACGGTTTCATCCTTTGCCGTAACAGGTGTCGGCAGCTTTGCACAGGCAGGCACAATATCCTATAAGCTTTTCTTCGGTGTGCTCGGTCTTGTTGTTACACTTTGCGGTGTGCTCGGCCTCTTCCTTATAAAGGACCCTCCGCGCACCCTGCAGACCGAAGTCTCCTCAAACTATTGGGCTGACCTTTTTTACGGCTTCAGACCCTCGGTTATAAAGGAAAATTCAAGGCTTTACCTTGCACTTGTGTCCTTCTGCTTTGCAATTGTTGCCTTTCAGGTCTTCTATCCCTACCTGCTTACCTATGTTCAGTACGTGGTAATTCCCGATAACGGTGGAGTAGAAAATATTTTAAGACCCTCTGTTATAATCACCGCAGTAATTGTTGCGGTGCTTGTTCTTACCTGCATTGTTACCCTTCTTAAGCTTTCTACAACAAAAAAAGGAATCTGCCTTGTAATAGGCGTTGTTGTATTGAGCTTAGGCTTTCTGTTGCTTTCAACAAGCACAAGCATCTATATTATTCTTATAAGCATCGTGCCCGTTGTTCTTGGTAATGCACTTGTAAATATTTTGTTCGGGGCTGCCGTCAAGGACTATATTCCCGAGGGTAAGGCAGGTCTTTTTCAAGGCATAAGAATGATATTCACCGTGCTTCTTCCTATGGTTATCGGTCCCGTTATAGGTGATATGGCATGTCAGAGGGCGGCGCAGACTATCATAAACGAGGTGAATGCAGAGGTTATTGTCCCTGCAAAGGATATGTTCCTCTGGGCAGGGCTTGTATGCATATTAGGTCTGATTCCTCTTTACTTCCTTATTAAAAAGGGGCTCGATATGAAACAGGAGACTGCAGAGGTGGTGTCAGCATGAAAAAATGGAATTTCTATACATCAAAAGAGATAAAGCCTGAGGGCTGGCTTCGCCGTCAGCTTGAAATTCAGGCAGAGGGTCTGAGTGGAAGCCTTCATAGAATATGGCCCGATATCCGTGACAGTGCATGGGTAGGCGGCAAGTGTGAGGGTTGGGAAAGAGTGCCTTATTGGCTTGACGGCTTCATTCCTCTTGCCTATCTTCTTGAAAATGAAGAAATGATTGCTACGGCAAAAAAATATATCGATTCAATTATTTCAAAGCAGCAGCCTGACGGCTGGATATGTCCGTGTAAAAAGGACGAAAGAAAAAAATACGACACCTGGGCAATACAGCTTATCTGTAAAACTCTTACCGTTTATTATGAGTGCTCCGGTGATGAAAGAATTCCCGATGTTATTTACAGGGTGCTTAAAAATTACTACGAGCTTCTTAAGGAAGGTGAAATAAAGCTTTTCGGCTGGGGCAGGTACAGATGGTTTGAGTCCTTTATCTCACTTAACTTTTTATATGAAAAATACGGTGAGGACTGGATAAAGGACCTTGCAAAAATCATAAAAGAGCAGGGCTTCGACTATAACACCACCACTGAAAGCTGGAAAAAGCCGAGCCACGCCTGGAAGATGAACACTCACATTGTTAATATGACAATGATGCTTAAAAGCGAGGCTGTTTCCCACGGGCTTCTCGGTGAGGAATATACCGATAACGCTGAAGGGCTTCGTGAAATTCTTGACAGATATAACGGTACTGTTTTTGAAGGCTTTACCGGTGACGAGGTGCTTTCAGGTCTTGACCCTACAAGGGGCACAGAGCTTTGCGCCGTTGTTGAGCAGATGTATTCCTACGAGCAGCTGTTTGCTTTTACAGGCGACAGAAAATGGGCAGAGCGTCTTGAGGTGCTCTCATTCAATGCCTTGCCTGCTACTCTTGACGAGGATATGTGGACTCATCAGTACGTTCAGCAGGTAAATCAGATTGCCTGTCAGAAAACTATGCTTATGGCTCCCTGGAGCACAAACGGCCCCTATGCACACACCTTCGGTCTTGAGCCGAACTACGGCTGCTGTACGGCTAACTTCAATCAGGGGTGGCCTAAATTTGCCCTTTCGCCCTTTATGTATAACGGCAACACAATAATAAATTCCGTTATGCTTCCCTCGGTGCTTAAGGATAAGGGCGTTACAATCAGACTTGAAACAAGCTATCCATTTAAAAATAAAATGCACTACTTCATAGAGAGTGAAAGAGATTTCGATTTCATAATCCGTATTCCGTCCTTTGCTTCAAGGCTTAAGCTTAACGGCGAAGCAAAAGAGACGGGAGATCTTGAGCTTGAAATTAAACATGGTAAAACCGAATTGACTGTTGAATTTTCGGTTGTACCTATTCTTGCAGAAAGACCGAACAAGCTTTTTGCACTTAAGGCAGGCTCCCTGATTTTCTCCGTTCCCGTTAAATACAAAAAGCAAATGAAGGAATACACCAAAAAGGGTGTTGAACGTAAGTTCCCGTACTGTGACTATCAGTTTATTCCCGTGACAGAGTGGAATTACGCCTTTTCCTTTACGGATTTTGAAATAAAATATAACGGTGTCGGTGATATTCCGTTCTCACAGGAAAATCCGCCCGTAACCGTAAAAGCGAGCATGAAGCAGATTGACTGGGGCTTAAAATTCCCCTATAAATCAATTTGTGCAAAGCGGCCCAAATCAAGAACTCCTGTTTCTGAAGCCGAGCAGCTTGAGCTTTGTCCTTACGGCTGTGCAAGACTGCGTATGACAGAAATGCCTCTTATCTGAAAAAGCTATCCCTGATTTTAACCTTATCAAAGGCTGAAATCAGGGAGTTTTTTATTAAGAAAAAATAAAGCTGTATATATTGTATAAATTAATATTTAGTGTTATAATGAATTGGTATGTGTAAAAAAAGAAAGGATGTTGCAACCAATGAAATTTTCAAAAGGCTTAAAATTAATTTTGGCTACAGTTATGATGATGTTTCTTTCAGCCGTTATGGCTGTGACTGCCTTTGCAGCAACAAAGGCAACAGATGTTTCATCTGCGGCGCAGCTTGAAAAAGCGCTGAAAAAAGAAACCGGTCAGATCAGGGTGGTAAAAAGCTTCACAGTAGACAGAACCTTTTATGTAACAGGTAAAACCACCATCTATGCAGACAAGGCAGTAACTCTTACCCGTGATGTGAATTTTGCAGGTGACATTTTTGTTGTCGGTGAGGATTCACAGGGAGAAAGCGCTCTTCTTGACGGTGCTAACGCAAGCCTTACCTTCGGTAAGAAAAGCGGTAAGAAGGGCAGTATGCTCACAATTGACGGTAACAGAAGCAACATGAAGGTAAAGGTTAAGGGCTCGGTTGTATTTATAACCAACAGCTCAATAGTAAACGTTTATTCAAATGTTGCTATGAATAACTCTTATAAAAAGGGCAACACAAAGGTGCTTGAAAGCCGTTACCTTATAAGCTCAGCAGACTGCGTCGGCGGTGCAGTATTCATTAATACCAGCGGCTCACTCAACATTTATGGCGGTACCTTCAAGAACAATGCCGTAAACGACGAGAAAATCAACAAAAAGGATTCAAGCAAGTCTGTATACACCTCAACACGAGGCGGCGTTATTTATAACTACAGTAACGTTAACATAAGCGGCGGTACCTTTGAAAGCAACAAGGCTGCAAACGGCGGCGTTATCTTCAACCACGAAACTCTCGAAATAACAAAGGCTAGCTTCTTGTCAAACAAGGCTACAGCCAACGGCGGTGCAATTTATCTGCACAGCACCCAGAAGTCTTCTATC
>JBGVGP010000012.1:0-8615 GCA_045121735.1 Acutalibacteraceae bacterium | reverse complement strand
AAGCTTTTTGATAATTTCAATCTTCTGGGGACAGGCCTTTTCACATTTTCCGCAGGAAAGACATTCGGAAAGCTTTGAAGCCTCCTCGAGAGCGTTATATTCCTTCTTTGTCTTTCTGTCACCCTTGATGTTTCTGTTGTAAAGGGCAAAGGCTTCTGCTATGGGAAGCTTCTTCGGACATGCCTCTGTGCAGTAGTTACAGGCTGTGCAGGGGATAAGTCTTGCATCGTTTATGCTTTCAGCGATTTCGAAAAGCACCTCTTTTTCCTTTTCGGAAAGGGGAACAAAATTGTCACCCATAAAGGCCATATTGTCCTCAAGCTGCTCCATGTTGCTCATACCGCTTAAGACAAGGAAAACACCCTCAAGTGAAGCAGTGAATCTTATAGCGTAGGAGGCGGGGCTTGCATCGGGGTCAAGCTCTCTGAGCTTCTTTACGGCATCCTCGGGAAGGTTGGCAAGCTGACCTCCCTTTACAGGCTCCATTACGATTATATCCTTGCCGTGCTTTCTTGCAACCTCGTAGCAAAGCTTTGACTGTACCTTTGCATCAAGCCAGTCAAGGTAGTTAATCTGCAGCTGCACAAATTCCATTTCGGGGTGAGCTGTAAGAATTTCGTCAAGTGCCTCTGCCGTATCGTGGAAGGAGAAGCCGAGCACCTTGATTTTTCCCTCTGCCTTTTTCTTCTGAAGATAGTCAAAAACGCCTAATTTTTCAGCCTTTTTGTAGCTTTTACCTGTAAGGCAGTGAAGCAGGTAATAGTCAAAATATTCTGTTCTGCAGCGCTTGAGCTGATGACGGAAGATTCTGCCTGTGTCACCCTTTGTCACAAGCATACCCACGGGCATTTTGCTTGCAAGATAAAAGGATGCTCTGTCGTATTTATCACAGATAAGCTCACCTGCGGCGCTTTCGCTTTTACCGCCGTGGTACATATATGGGGTGTCAAAATAGTTGTAGCCTGCCTTGAGGTAGGCTTCTATCATTTCTGCGCTTTTTTCTTTATCGATTTTTTCGTTTCTTACGGTCTTTTTTGTAATAGGAAGACGCATAAGACCAAAGCCGAGATTTTTCATAATAACATCTCCTTTTTCATATTATCAATATTATAAACACAGGAGATATATAAGTCAAGTTAGGAAAAATTAATAAAGGGCCAAGGGCCGAGTGAGCATCCTATGAGTGCAGTATTAATAAAAGGACACGGCAATCCGTGCCCGAGAGGGTTAATTGCGAATTGCGAATTGACCGGCCGACACATGGTCGGTGCTACATTCCGATTTATTCTGTGCCGTCAGGCACACCCTCGGATCTCGTCCCTTTGACCTTGGTCCTGAAAAAACGCCAAACGGGCGGTTTCCTTACTACTTACTACTCACTACTTACTACTGCATCCGTAGGATGCTTCCTTGGCCCTCGGCTCCGGGCCTTATTTTATACACATTGAATAAAAACACTTGCACAAAATTAGTTAATAATCCGTTGTTTTTTTGGTTATTTTATGGTAATATAGTATCTGTTAACTTCGAATAATGCAAAATTGTTTGAATTGGCAAATTTCCGGTCTTGTAATAATGAGGCCAAATTGGAGGTAATTAAATTGAAAGCTTACACAGTAAACAACATCAGAAATATTGCAATTGCAGGTCATACAGGTAAAGGCAAGACTGCACTTTCAGAAGCAATGCTTTATGTTGCAGGTGTAACAGACAGACTCGGCAGAGTTGCCGACGGTAACACCATTATGGACTATGACGCAGAGGAAAAGAAGCGCAAGTGCTCAATTTCAGCAGCATGTGCTTCCCTCGAGTGGAGAGATACAAAAATCAACATTCTTGATGCACCCGGTAAGTTTGACTTTGCAGGCGGTATGGCTGAGGCTATGAGAGCTGCCGACTGTGCAGTTATCGTTACATCTGCAGGCTCAGGCATCGACGTTGGTCTTGAAAAGGCTATCAAGGCAGCCGACGAAAGAAAGATTGCAAAATTCTTTGCTATTACAAAGGTTGACTCAGACAACCGTGACTTCTATAAAACCTTTGATGCTCTCAAGGCAGAGCTGGGCAACAAGCTTTGCCCCGTTGTTGTTCCTTATATGAACGGCCCCGTTTGCGAAGCATTTGTAAACCTTTGCTCAAACAGAGCCTTCAAGTATCCCAACGGCAGACCCCAGGAAATTGACCTTGTTTCTGACGCTAACATTGAGGCAATGAGAGCTGCTCTTGAGGAAGCAGTTGCTACAGTTGACGAAGAGCTTATGGAAAAGTTCTTTGAGGGTGAGCCCCTTACAGACGAGGAAATTATCCACGGTCTTACAAAGGGCGTTGAAACAGGTGAAATCTGGCCTGTATACGCTTGCTCAGCAACAAAGGTTGACGGCTGTGATATGCTTCTTGACGCTATCGTTTACTCAGCTCCCTCACCCGACAAGGCTGACCCCGAAATCGCAACAACAGAGGGCGGCGAGGAAATCGAAATCGAATGCAAGGCTGACGCACCTCTTGCAGCTATCTGCTACAAGACAATTGCTGACCCCTTCGTTGGTAAGATGTCCTTTGTAAAGGTTCTTGCCGGTAAAATCACACATGAAACTCCTGCCTTCAATACAAGAACAGGTGAAACTCAGAGAATGGGTAAGCTCGTAACCGTTAACGGTATCAAGCAGGAGGACGTTAAGGAAATCTCCACCGGTGACATCGGTGTTATCACAAAGCTTTCAGGTCTTGCAACAGGCGATACTCTTTGCACAGCAAAGAATCCCATCACACTTGCAGGCATCAACTTCCCCGCACCCTCACTTTCAATGGCAGTAGTTGTTAAGAAGAAGGGCGAAGAGGATAAGGTTGCATCAGGTCTTCGTAAGATTATGGCTGAAGATCCCACCGTTGCTTTCGTATCAAACGAAGAAACCAAGGAAATGGTGCTTTCAGGTCTTGGCGAACAGCATCTTGAGGTTGTTGTTTCAAAGCTCAAGGCAAAGTACGGCGTAGAAATTGACCTTAAGATTCCCAAGGTTGCTTACAGAGAAACAATCCGTAAGAGCTGTCAGGTTCAGGGCCGTCATAAGAAGCAGTCAGGCGGTTCAGGTCAGTTCGGTGACGTATTCATCCGCTTCGAGCCCCATACAGGCGATGAGCTTATCTTTGAAACAGAGGTTGTCGGCGGTTCAGTTCCCAAGAACTTCTTCCCCGCAGTTGAAAAGGGTCTTCAGGAAGCTATCCTCAAGGGTCCCCTTGCAGGCTATCCTATGGTTGGTCTTAAGGCAGTTCTTTACGACGGCTCATACCATCCCGTTGACTCAAACGAAATGGCATTCAAGACCGCTGCAAAGATTGCTTACAAGAACGGTATGGCACAGGCTAACCCCGTAATTCTTGAGCCCATCGGTGAGCTTAAGGTTTATATGCCCGATGCTAACCTTGGTGATATTATGGGTGACATCACAAAGCGTCGCGGCCGTGTTCTCGGTATGGGCGCAGCAGAGGATCCCAAGATGCAGGAGCTCGTTGCTGAGGTTCCCATGGCTGAAATGGGCGACTTCTCAACAACACTTCGTTCCGTAACAGCAGGCAGAGGCTACTTCTCACTTGAGTTTGCACGCTATGAGGACGCTCCCTCAATGGTTGCACAGAAGGTTATTGAAGAAGCTAAGAAGGACGCTGAAGAATAATTGGTTACAAAAGCCACAGCCTTTTTGGGGTTGTGGCTTTTTCAGCAGTCACGCGCGATTAAGCTTGCGCGTGACTTTTTCTTTTTCTTCGCACGAAAAGTGCCATTAAGGTGCAATGAAATAAATCCTTGCGTCTCTACTATATAAATTCAATAAAATATTCTTACATATTATACAAAATTATATCGCTTTCCTTGACAATTTTGTTGTATAAGTATATTATAGTTAATTATAATACATAGTAAGAGTTTATGAATTCGATGCTGTGAATTTATAAGAAAAGGAGAAAACATTATGGACAAGTTGATTTATGCTATACCCTTTGTGGGTGTAATCGGTCTTATCTATGCTATCTTTCTTACAATAAGAATAAGCAGATACGACAAAGGCAATGAAAGAATGAGGGAAATCTCTGCCGCTATTCATGACGGTGCAAAGGCCTTCCTTTTTGCAGAATATAAAAATCTTATTTATTTTATCCTTGTGCTTTTTATTGCGGTAGGCTGCGCCTTAAGCTGGATAACAGCAGGAAGCTTTGTGCTGGGCGCAATTTTTTCAATTATTGCAGGCTACTACGGTA
Organism: Acutalibacteraceae bacterium; assembly: GCA_045121735.1. Classification (GTDB taxonomy): domain Bacteria; phylum Bacillota; class Clostridia; order Oscillospirales; family Acutalibacteraceae; genus UBA6857. Next base: position 4,364 of record JBGVGP010000012.1, on the reverse strand, counting down.
TGAGCGTTGCAACCAAAACAAACGTAAGAACAACAGCAGCTGCTATGAATAAGGGCATTCAGGGTGCTCTTCGTATTTCATTTTCAGGCGGCTCTGTTATGGGTATGAGCGTTGTAGGCCTCGGTCTTCTCGGTATTGCAGGTATCTATGCGATTACAAAAAATACCGATGCACTCTTCGGCTTCAGCCTCGGTGCTTCATCAATTGCTCTTTTTGCCCGTGTAGGCGGCGGTATCTATACAAAGGCCGCTGACGTCGGTGCTGACCTTGTTGGTAAGGTTGAGGCAGGTATTCCCGAGGACGACCCCCGTAATCCCGCAGTTATTGCCGATAACGTTGGTGATAACGTTGGTGACGTTGCAGGTATGGGCGCTGACCTTTTTGAAAGCTATGCAGGTGCAATTGTTTCTGCAATTACTCTCGGTGTTGCCTGCTTTAAGGACAGCACAACTCCTCTTTACGGCGCACTTTACCCCCTTCTTATTGCCGCAGTAGGCGTCTTCGCGTCAATGCTCGGTACACTCTTTGTACGCACCTTTAAGTCAGACCCTCACAAGTCACTTAAAACCGCAACCTACGTTGCCGCGGTTGTTGTGCTTCTTGCTTCAATAATTTTAAGTTATGTGCTCTTTGGCTCCTTCGGCTTTGCACTTGCCGTAATTTCAGGTGTTGTTGTAGGCACTGCTATCGGTATGCTTACAGAAATTTATACCTCTGACCAGTATAAGTCAGTTAAAAAGATTGCAGAGCAGAGTGAAACAGGCTCAGCAACAAACATCATTTCAGGTATGGCTGTAGGTCTTAAGTCAACAGCCTTCCCCATCATTCTTATCTGTATCGGTATTTTCGTTTCATATATCTGCTGTAAATCGGGCGGTGACGGAATGGGTATCTACGGTGTGGCACTTGCCGCAGTAGGTATGCTTTCAACAACAGGTATTACCGTTGCCGTTGACGCTTACGGTCCTATTGCCGATAACGCAGGCGGTATTGCCGAGATGAGCGGTCTTGACCATTCCGTAAGAGAAATTACAGATAAGCTCGACTCTGTAGGTAACACAACAGCTGCTATGGGTAAGGGCTTTGCCATAGGCTCAGCCGCTCTTACAGCTCTTGCGCTCTTCTTCTCCTATGCAGAGTCAGTTAACCTTAAAGAGGTTGGCATTAACCTGCTTAACTATCAGGTTGTTATCGGTCTTCTTATCGGCGGTGTTCTTCCCTTCGTATTCTCAGCCTTTACCATGGAATCAGTAAGTAAGGCAGCTTACGAAATGATTGAAGAGGTACGCCGTCAGTTCAAGGAAATCCCCGGCATTCTCGAGGGCACTGCAAAGCCAGACTATAAGACCTGTGTTGCTATCTCCACAAAGGCAGCCCTTAAGGAAATGATTATCCCCGGTCTCCTTGCTGTGCTTACACCCGTTATCGTTGGCGTATTCCTCGGCGTTGCAGCTCTTGGCGGTCTTCTTGCAGGCGCACTTATCACAGGTGTTCTTCTTGCAATCTTTATGTCAAACTCTGGTGGCGCATGGGATAACGCAAAGAAATTCATTGAAACAGGTACACACGGCGGTAAGGGCTCAACCTCACACAAGGCAGCCGTTGTAGGCGACACCGTAGGTGACCCCTTTAAGGATACGTCAGGCCCCTCAATCAACATTCTTGTTAAGCTTATGAGTGTTGTTTCCCTTGTATTTGCACCCTTGTTTATGCTTATCAACGCAGGTCAGGGTATCTTTATGTGATTGGAGCAGTAAGTAGTCAGTAGTTAGTAGTAAGGAAATCCGCCCCGTTTTCGGGGCGGATTTAGCATAGAAATAAAATTTCTGAATAATTTTCAAAAAGCTCTTGACACTTACCTTGGGTAACAGTATAAGATAAAGCCGTAGTGAAGAAAAATCACGCTCAAAGGAGGCTATTTTATGAAGATTAAAGAGGTTTGTGAAAAAACAGATCTTACGGAAAGAGCAGTAAGGCTTTACATTGAAAACGGTCTTGTTGCACCGAGCATAAACGAGTCCTACTCCGGAAGGCGCAATGTTGAATTTTCCGCAGAGGATGTAAAAAGGCTCAAAAGCATTTCTGTTTTGCGCAAAGCAGGTTTTTCGATTGCACAGATAAAGCTTATGCTCACTGAGCCTGAAAAAAGCAAAGAGGTTTTGCAGGAATTTCTTGACAAAACCAACGAAAGAATTGAAACCGACAAGGAAATAGTAGCTTGTCTTATGCCCTTGCTTTCTCTTGAAAAGCTTGTTCCTGAACAGATAAGTCAGAGTCTTGAGAAGCCCGTTGTTGAAGAAAAGCTTCTTCCTGCTGAGGACAGCGAGCTGACACCCTTGCAAAAATTTATCCGCAAGCTGTTTTTCGGTCTGGGTGTTGCGGGGCTGGTGCTTGCAGTTTTAAGTATCATTCCTATTGTGCGGGTGGAAATTCAGTATATAAAATCTTATCTTTATCCGCATTATTCTGTCAATGATTTAAATTATGCGGTTATGATTTTGGCGCTTTGCGGAGCAATTCTGTTACCTATAGGTATTATTCTTCTTAACAGAAAAAACAGCTTCCGCTCAAGAAAGAAAGAAAAAATTAAATTCTTTTTTTCGATTAGTCTTATTACACTTTGTGCGTTTTGCATATACTATACCTTTGGTATGGCGTTTCTTGCAAGTATGGCTCATCCCGAAGCTTATGTCGTATCGCACACAACGGATACGGAAAATTATATGGTTATCGATGCCGTCGAGGCAAGGGAAGTTCTTCTTGAATTTTTACCCGAGGAGTTACCCGATGTTGAAGGCATAAAATACGATTATTTTTACAAGGAATACGGAGTATGGCACGAGCCGCCGTTGACAAGCATTTATGTAGAAATGCCCCTTGACGAAGAAAGCTTCTGTGAAACCGTTGAGCGTTATAAGGCTTTCCGTCCCTCAGACAGCGTTTGCGAGCCTTACGAGCACGAGGACGGAGAATGGAGATATATTTACTACCGTAAGAATTATGAAAAAGCACCGACAAACTATGACCCCGTATTTGCTTATAATGAAAAGGGAAAAAGGGTAAAGTTCGTTTGTCAATACGGTCAGATAGCACAAAAGGGTACGAGAAAGTGGCTTTGGTAGTTGCGTGAAAAATAGCTTTGCTTAGTAGTGAAGAAACAGGCACGGAGAAAAATCTGTGCTTGTTTTTTTGTTACTTATCAGCAAGGCACAAACTTGACCTCACTTGGCCTTCGTCCCTTTGGCCCTTGGCCCTCACAACTGTAAATTTCTTCCTCCCGTTGACACAAAATACAAAATTATGATATATTTAACGGGTAAACTATTACATAGGAAAGGACGGAAAATGTCTTATGAATATAAGTAACGAAATTTTATATATCGGTGTCAACGATACGAAAATCGACCTTTTTGAGGGTCAGTATAAGGTGCCTTACGGAATGAGCTATAACTCCTATATTATACTTGATGAAAAGATAGCCGTAATGGATACCGTTGATGCCGCCTTTACCGATGAATGGCTCGGTAACCTTAAAAAGGCTCTCGGTGAGCGTAAGCCCGATTACCTTGTTGTTCAGCATATGGAGCCCGACCACAGTGCAAGCATTGCCTGCTTCCTTAAAAGCTATCCCGAGGCAAGGGTTGTATGCAACGCTAAAGCAATAAAAATGATAGAGCAGTTTTTCGGCGAGAGCTATGAGGACAGACGCGTTATTGTAGAAAACGGTGAAAGCCTTTCTCTGGGTGAGCATGAGCTTACATTTGTTTTTGCGCCAATGGTGCATTGGCCTGAGGTTATGATGACCTACGAAAGCAAGGAAAGGGTGCTCTTCACTGCTGACGGCTTCGGACGCTTCGGTACCTATGACGCCGATATTCCCTGGGATGATGAGGCAAGACGCTATTATTTCGGCATTGTGGGCAAGTACGGCTTGCAGGTGCAGTCGGTGCTTAAAAAGGCCGCAGAGCTTGAAATTGCGGCTATTGCTCCACTTCACGGTCCTGTGCTTAAGGAGAATCTTGCACATTACTTAAAGCTTTATGATGCCTGGTCATCTTACACAGCTGAGGATGAGGGCGTGGTTATAGCCTTTACCTCTGTTTACGGAAACACAAAAAAAGCGGCAGAGCTTTTAAAGGAAAGGCTTATTGCCGCAGGTAAAGAAAATGTAGTCATCTATGACCTTGCACGCTGTGATATGTCCCTTGCAATTGCCGATGCCTTCAGATACAGTAAGCTTGTTCTTGCAACAACAACCTATAACGCAGAAATTTTCCCATTTATGCGTGAATTTATCAATCATCTTACCGAAAGAAACTTCCAGAAAAGAACTGTTGCATTTATGGAAAATGGTTCTTGGGCGC
>JBGVGP010000011.1:0-4820 GCA_045121735.1 Acutalibacteraceae bacterium | reverse complement strand
GATATATGAGGTTGTTAGAAAAATCCCCCGCGGAAGGGTTGCCACCTACGGTCAGGTGGCAGCTGCCGCAGGAAATCCCCGATGGAGTCAGGTTGTAGGCTACGCTCTTCATTCAAATCCCCGTCCCGGTGAAATCCCCTGCCACAGGGTTGTGCGAAAGGACGGCAGGGTTGCCTCAAGCTTTGCCTTCGGCGGTGAGGGTGTGCAGCGCATGCTGCTTGAGGGTGAGGGCGTTTTATTCAAGGACGAATTCACCGTTGACATGGCAAGCTGCTGCATAAAGGACCTTGAATTATAAACAATAAAAAACAGATGTATTCCTACCTTGGTACGGATACATCTGTTTTAATTTCGATTTCATTTGTCCGGTAAGCTGATTTAAAATCAGTCTTCCTTTCCTACAAGCCAGTTAATAGAAACGCCGAGAACCTCTGCAATTGCAACAAGCTCATAGTCGCATACACTTCTTATCTGACCTTCAAGCTTTGAAAGGCCTGAAGCTGTAAGCTCAACGCCCTTAATCTGCAGCTGTGTAAGAAGATCAATCTGCTTGATACCTAATTCTTTTCTCTTTGCTTCAATTCTTGCGCCAACGATATTGCGGTCACCGAGGGCCTGCTTACGAATTCTCATGTTTTTTCACACCTTCAACGTTAATGCTATAGAGGAAAAGTTCATTTCCAATACACAAAAGTTTACCACAGTAAAAGTGGTTTGTCAAGGAAATCGTGTGACATTTTTGTTAAAGATGCAACAAAAACCTTGTTAATTTTATCTAATATTCCAAACTGAAATTTTAATATTTTTTTATATTTAAAAAAATCTGCAAATATCTTTAATTTTTTTTGCAATAGTAGTATAATATCAGCATAACGCTGAAAAAGGTGGATGTAAAATGGCAAATACACTCGAATCAAGAAACCTGACAATGCTTATGGATTTTTATGAATTATCCATGGCAAACGGTTATTTTGCAAACGGAATGAAGGACCGGGTTGCATATTTTGATATGTTCTTCAGAAAAGTACCCGATAACGGCGGCTTTGCAATTATGGCCGGTCTCAGACAGCTTATCGACTACCTTAAAAACCTTAAATTTACACAAAAGGATTTGGAGCTTTTCACAAGAAAAGGCTTTAATGAGGATTTTATTGAATATCTGCGTGATTTCAGATTTTCCTGCGATGTATGGGCAATTCCCGAGGGCACACCTATTTTCCCCGGTGAGCCTATTATCACTGTAAAGGGACCCGTTATTGAAGCACAGCTTATCGAGACCATGATACTTCTCACCATCAACCACCAGAGCCTTATTGCAACCAAGGCGAACAGACTTAAAAGAGCCGCAGGCGACCGTATTATAATGGAATTCGGCTCACGCAGAGCACAGGGCTACGACGGTGCCGTTTACGGTGCCCGTGCCGCTTACATAGGCGGCTGTGACGCTACTGCATGCGCAATAGATGAAAGAGACTTCGGCATTCCCGCAGTAGGCACAATGGCACACTCATGGATTCAGCTTTTCGGTGACGAGCTTGAAGCCTTCTGCGCTTATGCAAGACAGTACCCCGATAACTGCACATTGCTTGTAGATACCTACAACGTACTCAAAACAGGTATTCCCAACGCTATTGAAGCCTTTAAAAGAGAGGTTCTTCCCCGCGGCTTCCGACCCAAGGGAATCAGAATCGACTCAGGTGATATTACCTACCTTTCAAAAAAGGCAAGAAAGATGCTTGACGATGCAGGCTTCCCTGACTGTAAGATAGTTGCAAGCAACTCCCTTGATGAGCTTATCATCCGTGATATGCTTATGCAGGGCGCACAGGTTGACTCCTTCGGTGTCGGCGAAAGACTTATCACCTCGGCTTCAACACCCGTTTTCGGCGGTGTTTATAAAATTGTTGCCGTTGAAGAAAACGGTGTACCCGTACCGAGAATCAAATTAAGTGAAAACGTAGCAAAAATCACAACCCCCTGCGCTAAAAAGCTTTACCGTCTTTTCGATAACGACAGCGGCAAGGCAATTGCTGACGTTATCACTCTTAATGACGAGGAGCTTGAGGGTATTAACGAATATGAGCTGTTTGACCCCATTTATACCTGGAAGCGCAAGAAGGTTACCAACTTCACAGCAAAGCCCTTACTTGTAAAAATCTTTGATAAGGGACAAAGCTGTTACCAGAGCCCCGACATAAAGGATATTAAGAAATACTGCAACGAGCAGGTTGAAACCCTTTGGGACGAGGTTAAGCGCTTTGAGAACCCTCACAACTATTATGTTGACCTTTCAGAAAGACTCTGGAGTGAAAAGAAGCGTCTGCTTGACGAATACGCCAATAAGGAATAATTAAATTGAGAGTTATAGAATATAAGGTTGAGCCTTACTTTGAGGGAAAGAAGCTGATAAGCTTTTTACGCGGTCACGTCAAAATTTCTGTAAGGCTGCTGCGCTCACTTAAAAGAATAGAGGGCGCAATTAAAATAAACGGTGAAAATGCCCGTACAATTGACCTTCTGCACGAGGGTGACACCGTTACCCTTTCAATGCCCGAGGATGAAAACCATTCCATTCCTATCGAGTATGACCTCAAGGTAGTATACGAGGATGACGATGTGCTTGTTATAGATAAGCCCGCAATGCTTCCTATGCACGAAAGCCATAACCATCAGGGTGACACCCTTGCAAATGCAGTGGCAGGCTACCTTAAGAAAAAGGGCAGAAGCCTCACCTTCCGTGCTGTAGGCAGACTTGACAAGGGCACAAGCGGACTTGTTATCTGTGCACTTAACAGCCACGCGGCGGCAAGGCTTTCGGGCAATTTTGAAAAGACCTATTACGCAATGGCAACGGGATATTATGAAGGCACGGGAACAATCGATAAGCCGATTTACCGACCCGACCCGATGAAAACCTACCGCACTGCCGACGACAGAGGTGACAAGGCAGTAACCCACTATGAGGTGCTTGAAAGCAAGGAAAGCTATTCCCTTCTTAAAATTCACCTTGAAACAGGCAGAACACATCAGATAAGGGTACACTTTGCGTATCTCGGCACTCCTCTTTACGGCGACAGAATGTACGGCCGGGAGCATGAGATAATCAGCAGGCAGGCTCTTCACTGTGGAGAGGTATGCTTCACACATCCTGTAACAGGCGAAAAAATTGAGCTTTTTGCCGAGCTTCCCGAGGATATGCAGGCACTGCGCAAATCTATTACAGACAACTGAAAAAAATCACAAGAGATTTCATAACGGAATCTCTTGTATTTTTTACCAAAGGCAATATGCTTCTTTCGTATAATCTAACAAAGTTTGACCCTTAAGTTGAATTTGACATTAAAAAGGTATATAATGAAAAGCAATAAATATAAAGGATGATAAATATGGCTAACGAAAACATTTCAAAAAAAGACAATGCGATTATGGCGGTAAAATTCTTTTTATGCTCAACAGGTGCAGGTATTATTCAGACTGTATCATTTACCCTGCTCAACGAGCTTTCAAAAAGAACTGACATCTTTTCATTTATGCCCGAAAAGCTTATTGAAAACGAATACGGCCCCTTCTATTTTATAGCCCTTTTCCTTTCAGTGCTTTTCAACTTTACCGTAAACAGAAAATTCACCTTCAAGTCAGCGGCGAACGTTCCTATCGCTATGCTTAAGGTGCTTGGCTACTACTGTGTTTTCACTCCCCTTTCAATTTGGTGGGGCGTTGCTCTTACAGGTATCGGCTGGAACGAATACCTTGTGCTTGCCTTTACAATGATTATAAACCTTACAACAGAATTCCTCTTTAACCGTTTTGTTGTTTTCGGCAAGTCAATCAATACCGCAGAAAAGAAATAAATATCAGCAAAGCCACCGAGCACTTCGGTGGCTTTTAAAAAAGGAGAAAATAAATGAATCACAAAATTCACGTAGCCTACGGCTTTCATGTAAACTGCTACCATTCCTACAGAGGAGACACAAACGACAACCTCGGCTTCGGCTCGGATATAAGAATTATACGGAAGATTCTTGATGTGCTGACCGATTTCAACGAAAAGGGAATACCCGTAAAGGGCACCTGGGACTCGGAAAACTTCTTTTCGCTTGAAAAAATTCTGCCCGAATACGCTCCCGATATTATAGAAAAAATGAAGGAGCGTGTTGAAAAGTACGGCGACGAAAACATCATTATGGGCTACTCAAACGGTGCTCTCGGTGCTATGAATGAGGCAGAGCTTACCGCTTCAATTGAGCTTGCCGTTACAAACGAGCAAAAAAGCGGACTCAAGGACATTTTCGGCACCTGCGAAATGCTTGTGCGCCCTCAGGAGGCTATGTTCACTCCCTCACAGGTATCACTTTACAATAAGCTTGGCGTAAAGGCTCTTTGCCTTTACTATTCCTGTGTGCCCTTTGATGCATTCCGTACAATTATACCGCAGCTTCCCGACGAGCTTGCCTTTAACCCTCTGACCTACAGCTATAAGGGTGAAAGCATCACCGTTATCCCCACCTACAGCAACTCCGACGTGTGTGACGCAGGCTGTCTTCGTGCTTGGGTAAAGGAGCTTCACTTAAAGCAGGAAAAGGGAGAAATCAACCACGACCTTCTCCTTTTTATCAATATGGACGCTGATGCAATATTCTGGGAAAGCATGAATCTGCCCGTTATAGGCAACCGTCTTGCCAACACTGACGGCATTCACGGTCTTGTTAAGGAGATTGCCGACCTGCCCTATATTGTTTTTGATACCCCCGGCAACTATATAAAAACTCATGCACCTTTAGGTAATATAGATTTCACTCACGATACTGCCGACGGTAACT
>JBGVGP010000010.1:0-5521 GCA_045121735.1 Acutalibacteraceae bacterium | reverse complement strand
AAGTGGGTTGTCGGATAGGAATATACACTGTTGAGCTTTGCCTTGTTGAGCGAATCAGAGGTAAGAATGTGAGTGTATTCGGAGCCGGTCATTTCAACAATTTCCTTTGCCTGCTGAATCTTTTCGGGAAGATCCTCACCGGTCATAGGGTCGGCAGTGTCACAAAGAACGCCGATTACACGTACACCCTTTTTCTTGTAATTTTCACTGATTTTCTGAAGGTCGGGCATTTCCTGTATACAGTAGGTGCAGAATACACCCCAGACATTTACCATTGTAACCTTGTTGCCCTTGAAGATTTCCTCTGTTACCTTTTTGCCGTCAAGGGTTTCACTTTCAAACTCTGCAAAAAATCCCGGAGAGCTGTCTGTCGCATTCCGACTGCCACAGCCGCTGAATAGTGTAACTATCAGCGTCATGGCAAGAACGAGAGCAAATATTTTCTTTTTCATTTTATCGGCTTACCTCTTCTGCTTTATTTCTTGAAGCCTGAAATAAGCTTTTTGAAGCCGCCCTTGGTGCCGTTGCAAAGGTCGAGAATACCCTCAACGGTTGTGGGTGAAAGAAGACCGCCTGTAAATCCGCTGAAGGAGCGAAGAGGCATATCCTTTATTGATTCGGTAATCATATCGGGGTTTTCAGCAGTAAGGGCAACAATCTTTGCACCACCCTTGAGAATTGTGCAAAGAGCCTTACCGAAGGGGCTTACAGCAACCTGTGAAACAGAGCTGTTTATTGTAAGGTTGCCCTTTACAAACTCGCTGTTGTCAGGGATTTCTCTGCCGAGCACTGCTTTGAATTCGTCGTCTGTAACGAAGGTGGTGCTTTCCATATTATAATAGCAGGGAGCTGTTTCGGTATAATCGGGTACGGGAGCCTCGGGCTTTGCGGTTGTTACACTTACCTTATCCTCAAGACGGATGTCCTTTGATGAGGAGCCTACGAGAATACCGTAGCTGCCGCTTTCTGCATGCCAGTCGTTTATAAGCACGTTGTAGAAGCTGAAGGCTCTTTCGTCAAGGGAGATTTCGACGGTCTTTTCTTCCTTTGCCTCAAGGAAAATCTTCTTGAAGCCCTTGAGCTCCTTTTCAGCCTTGTAGATTTTGCTTTCGGGGTTTACAACGTAAACCTGAGCAACCTCTGCACCTGCAACGCTGCCGGTGTTCTTAACCTTGAACGAGAGGGTGAGTGCTTCACCTTCTGTAATTGCGCTCTTATTAAGTTTAAGGTCACTGTATTCAAAGCTTGTGTATGAAAGGCCGTGACCGAAGGGATACTTGACCGCCTTTTTAGCCTTGTCAAAGTAACGGTAGCCTACATAGATGCTTTCACGGTACTCAACAGTTCTGGGACCCATGGGGAAGTATGAAGCAGCAAGGTTATCCTCGTTTGCAAGGGGGAAGGTTTCAGCAAGCTTGCCGGAGGGGTTGGCCTTACCGTAAATAAGGTCGTATGCTGCTTCTCCGCCTGCCTGACCTGCAAGGTACATATTGAGTATAGCCTTTGTCTTCTTTTCCCAGTCACCGATAGTAATGGGTGAGCCGCAGGAGAGAACAACAATAATATTGTCATTTACCTTTGAAAGCTCTTCAACAAGAATAGCGTGTGAAGCGGGCATATCCATATGCTTACGGTCGAAGCCTTCACTTTCGTAAGCGTCGGTAAGACCGATGAATACAAGAACTGCTTCCTTGCCCTTTGCAGCCTGACATGCTTCTTCGATAAGCTTCTTGTTATAGCCGTCACCCTTGAGGGTATAGCCGGGAGCATAGGTGAATGCCTGACCCTTGTTTTCCATTGCCTTCTTGAAGGAAACGGTCTTCCAGGCGTTGATGTGGCTTGAGCCTGCGCCCTGGTAACGGAGCTTATCTGCAAGCGCACCGATAACTGCTACGCTCTGATAATCCTTGAGGGGGAGTGCGTTTTCATTTTTGAGAAGAACTGCTGACTGTGCTGCTGCCTTCTTTGCGATTTCGTGATGTGCGGCAAAGTCAATATCATAGCCGTTGCCCTCGTTAGCCTTGCAGTCGAAAGCAAATTTAATCATACGAAGAGCAATCTTGTCAACCTCTTCCATTGTGATTCTGCCTTCGTCGAGGGCAGCCTTGATGTACTTGTTGTTCATACCCTTGTTGCCGGGCATTTCAAGGTCAAGACCTGCCTTGATGCCTTCAACACGGTCGTTTACTGCGCCCCAGTCACTTACGACAATACCCTTGAAGCCCCATTCGTCACGAAGGATATCGTTGAGCATCTTCTTGCTGTCGGAAAGATAGGTGCCGTAAATTCTGTTGTATGAGCACATAACGGTTGTAGGCTGCTCGGTTTTTACAATATGCTCAAAGGCGGACAGATAAATTTCACGAAGAGCTCTATCGTCGATAACCGAGTCGATTGACATACGGATATGCTCCTCGTTATTTGCACAGTAGTGCTTGAGGCTTACGCCGATGCCGTTCTTCTGTACACCGTGAACATAGGCTGCGCCGAGTCTTGAAGTAAGGAAGGGGTCCTCGGAGATATATTCGAAGTTTCTGCCGCAAAGGGGACTTCTTTTGATGTTTACGCCGGGGCCGAGAACGGTTGTAACCTTGAGAGCCTTTGCTTCGTCAGCAATAGTTGAGCCAACCTCTTCAAGAAGCTCTGTATCCCATGAGGATGCGGTTGTAACTGCAGTGGGGAAGCAGGTTGAGGTTTCGGATTCCTGCATAATGTTTGTACCGCCGGTCTGCTTCTCCTTACGCATACCGTGAGGGCCGTCGCTCATCCATACTGAGGGAACACCGAGACGGTCAATTTCCTGGGTGAGCCAGTAGGTCTTACCTGAAAGAAGTGAAAGCTTCTCATCAAGGGTAAGCTTTGAAAGAATATCAAGATATTTTTGTTCTGACATGTTTGTTCTCCTTTGATTGTTATTATAAGGAATAGCCGGCAGATAGTAGCTGTGATTCTGAATTTTCGTGCGGCGCAATGCCACAAATACAGCACTGCGCTTATTCGCGCGTGACTACTGACTACTGTCTACTTACTTTTTGTGATATCTGAGGTGGCAGATATCATCACCGTTTGCTATTGTCTTGGGAAGGTCAAGCTCTGCGCCGTAGCGTTCGCCGATGCCTCTGTCGCCACACATTGCAATATCACAGAGCATAGCAATTTCATCGTCACTGCAGCCTGCCTTCTGCCATGCCTTTACAAGGGGACAGTAGTGGAAGTGGATTTCAAGCTCGTCATCGGTGCAGTTCTGAATCTTCATTTCAAAAACAAGCTGTGCAGGTAAAGTGAAAAGGCTCTTCTTAAGACCCTTGAGTGAATCGGTCTTGCCCTTTTCTACAAGCTTCTTACCCTGCATAAGACCGCAGCGCTTAACGGCATCGGGGCCGAAGTCTCTGGGGTCAAGTCCGTGCTTCTGTGCCTCGTCGCAAAGAAGGTAGAGCCAGGTGGCTCTGTGCTCAAGCTGCTCGCGTACTGCATCAAGAAGAGGGTTGTTGATTTTTGCTTCGTTTTTAACCTTACTCATATTTAACACTCCGTTATTTTAATATATTTTTTTTCATTATATCACAAAGCCCTATACAATTTAAATAGTTTATAGAAAAAACTTTTGAAGTTTTGTTTCTGAAAACGCATAAAATAAAAGGGCAGACAGGCCTTTGCGGTAATATCCATAAAAAATTCACAAAAAGAGAGCGAAGTTTTTTATGTTTTGCTCTTTACTTTTGGATTTTGCTGTGGTATAATCTTCAAGCATTATGCCGATTACTCGGGTTGCGGGTTTTGCCCAACGGGCGTTTCACCAGCCGCATTCTGGGGGTCAGGCGAATGAAATATTTTTTATGAGGTGAAAAATCATGATGACAAAGGAACAGAAGACAGCTATTATCAACGAATATGCTGCACACGAAGGCGACACAGGTTCACCTGAAGTACAGATCGCTCTTCTCACATTCAGAATCAACAGCCTTACAGAGCATCTTAAGGTTAACAAGAAGGACCACCACTCACGTCGTGGCCTCCTTATGATGGTTGGTCAGAGAAGAAACCTTCTTGCTTACCTTCAGAAGAACGACATCGAAAGATACCGTTCAATCATCGCAAGACTTGGTATTCGTAAGTAATTGCATTCCTTTGGCAGACATGAAATATTTCGTGTCTGCCATTTTTCCGTTATTAAAAGCGGAAAAAATGTAAATTAATACGGGGCACACTCAACTGGATTAGCACTAAATTGAGCTTTGAAAATACCGTTCACGGCTGAATTTATTGCTAAACCACAAGCCTCGTATTGAGATAAATTAATTTAAAAAAAGAAAGAAAAGCGAGGTAGAAAACATGTTTAACGAATTCAGAAAATTTGAAACTACTCTTGCCGGCAGACCCCTTGTTGTTGAAACAGGCAAAATGGCAGGTCTTGCAGGCGGCTCATGTCTTATCCGTTACGGTGAAACAGAGGTTCTCTGTACCGCAACTATGGCTGCAAAGCCCAGAGAAGGCGTAGACTTCTTCCCTCTTTCAGTTGACTATGAGGAGAAGCTTTACTCAGTAGGCCGTATTCCCGGCTCCTTCCAGAGAAGAGAAGGTAAGGCAAGTGAAAAGGCAACTCTTTCATCAAGAGTTATCGACAGACCCATCCGTCCTCTTTTCCCCAAGGATATGAGAAACGATGTAGGTGTTGTTGCAACTGTTATGTCAGTTGACCAGGACTGCCTTCCCGAAATCACCGCAATGATCGGTGTTTCAATCGCAATCTCAATTTCAGAAATTCCCTGGGACGGCCCCATCAGCGGTGTATCTGTAGGCCTTGTTGACGGCAAGTTCGTTATCAACCCCACAGAGGCTGAAAGAGAAAAGAGTGAAATGGCTGTTACCGTTGCTTCAACTGCAGACCTTGTTGCTATGATTGAAGCAGGCGCTAACGAAATTGACAACGAAACAATGTTCGACGGTATCATGTACGCTCACAAGGTTAACCAGGAAATCGTTGAATTCATCAAGGGCATTCAGGCTGAAGTAGGCAAGGAAAAGGTTCCCTTCGAATCACAGGATCCCGCTCCCGAAATGTTTGAGGCTATCAAGGAATTTGCTATTGACGATGTTAAGTTTGCTCTTGACACTGACGATAAGAGAATCCGTGACGAAAGACTCAAGCCCGTATACGAAAAGGTACACGAGCGCTTTGACGAGGAATATGCAGACGTTATCGAAAAGATTGACGAGTGCATGTACAAGCTCCAGAAGTACGTTGTAAGACGTTGGCTTCTTGACGAGGGTAAGCGTGTTGACGGCAGAGGCATCAACGATATGCGTCCTCTCGATGCACAGGTTGATCTTCTTTCAAGAGTACACGGTTCAGGTATGTTCACAAGAGGACAGACACAGGTTCTTACCGTAACAACACTCGGACCTATGAGCGACGCTCAGCTTCTCGACGGTCTTGACAACGAGACAGAGAAGAGATATCTCCACCACTACAACTTCCCCTCATACTCAGTAGGTGAAACAAAGCCCTCAAGAGGTCCCG
>JBGVGP010000009.1:0-3425 GCA_045121735.1 Acutalibacteraceae bacterium | reverse complement strand
TGCTCGACTATATTACCACAATAAAAAAGAGTTGTCAAGGGGTAATTTGAAATTTTTATATACTTTTTTACTGTTTTTTCGCTTTGCTGAAAAGAAGTCTGTCGAGCCTGTCTGTCAGCCTGTCAAAGGCTACCGACATAATCACCGTAGCAATAAAGCAAAGTACAATAAACAGATATTTATTATAATCGTCAAGGCCGAGCTTTGACAGAATAATCATGGGAATTCTTTGCAGTATATAGATGCTGAAAACGTGTGAGCCGAAGAAATTCAGCACAGCATTGCCGATTTTTACCTTCATTGTAAAAAGAACAATAAGTGCCATAAAAAGTATTGCCCACATAGAGTAAAGCTCTATACCGCCGCCGCGTCTTTTATAAAAGAAGATATATGCTGCAGCGGCGCATATAACGGCAGTAAGATAAATAAGGTCGTGTCTTGCAATGACTTTTTCAATTAAGGGCTTTGCCAGGGAGTACATCATACCTACTGAAAAAAGTATAAGCGTGTCGTAGTTCCAGCTGCTTCTTTTGAGCATAATCTGTGCAAGAACAAGTCCTACCGAAAACACCGTTGTAAGTATAACACCCAGAGGCTTACTTCTGCCTGCAAGCATAAAGGCGGCAAAAACAATTATATAAAGACAAAGCACGGCAAAAATGTACCAGTTGCTGTTGCCTACACTGTTGTAGCCGATGAGCGACAGAAGAATACGCTTAAGAGTAAAGGTCTTGCCAAAGGCATAATTTACAATAAGATACATTGCAACGGCAATATCGAAATGCAGCAAAACAGGTAAAAAGCGCTTTAAGGGAATCTGCTTTACATAGTTCTTGCCCTTAAGCTTTATTGACTCCATCATTCCGTAGCCCGAATAAAAAAGGAAGGGGACAACAATTGCCTGAAGCATATAGCTTTTAAAGGCAGTGTAGGGAGTATCAAGTGCCGTGTCAAGCTTAATGTATGTGCTTGCGTGACTCCAGAAAACAAGCAGAGTAAAAATGCCGTTTATTGCCGCTGTCTGATTTTTTGAAATATAGTCCTTGTTAAGCTGACCGAGGGGTGCAGGCTTCATTCCGGGTATACAGACAATAGCTGTTAAAACTAAAAATATTACCATATCGCACCTCACAGTCACTTTTATTTTTAACCATTATGGCACAAAAAAATTCTTATTTCAACTATGAGTCTACAAAAACAAAAGTTTTTTTGAATAATTAAGGTTTTTGTTGACAACGGGTAAATAAAGTTGTATCATATACTATGTGTAATAATAATGGAAAGTTATGTCCTGAGAAGTAGAAGGAGGAAGAATATAAAATGAAAAAGCTTGCGGCTTTATTTCTTGCATTTGTAATGCTTCTTATTTATATTGTGCCCGTGTGCGCTGTTGATGAAATTGATATAGAAAGTCTCTATACCGGTGTTGCGGATATTCAGGTTCAGCCCGGTAATCCCCGTGCAGAAAAGCCCGAATACAGATTTTCCTGGCTTGATAATGTTGTTATCCGTTATGACGCCAATGCAGTAACCTCAGCAGCCGTTACACCCAAGCCCTCTGATTATCTTTACAGCGAAACCTTTGAGCAGTTTGTACAAGAGGTAGACAATTACAGTATGCTTTTTGAGCTTAATGAGTATACCGTAGCAGAAGCATACGAGGAGCTTACAGATACTCTGTTTTACACCTTTACTGCAATGGGCTTTACCGATACACAGGAAAGCATGCGTGAATATCTTGTTGAAAACGGCGTAAAGCTTCCTGTTAACGAAACTATAGGCGATAAGGCAAAGGTTGCCGTTACATATGCAGTACTTAAGTATAATGCAGTTTATGTTCTTTATGAAAAAGAGGTTATCCTCCCTGTAGGCATCAGCCTTGATGAAGCAACGGTGGTTATAATTTCTGCTCTTCTCGGAACCTCACTTCCCTCAAGCGTTGAAACACTTACCGGCCTCGCCGTGCTTATGACTAAAAATTATGTTGAGCAGTTTGAACAGCTTCCCGTAAGTGGGAATCCCGATGCTTCCGAAATTTTCCACTGGGCAAAGGTTATTACTGCTGCACAGAATGAATATCAGGTTCCTCTTGAAACCTACGATGAAACCACACAGGCACAAAGAGAATATGTTGACTATGCTTATTATGCATCAATTCTCAACACACTCTACGATATAAATGTAGACCCTATTTATCTTGTGCTTGCTCTTCAGAGCGAGGAGAAATACTCTTTACAGAAATTTATTCTCAAGGAAATGCTTGATGAAAAGCAGGTTGCTTATTCTGAAAAGGCAAGCTGTGAGGAGCTTTTTGACCTTGCGTGCGAAAACGGTTATTTCGACCTTGAGCAGGAATTCTATACAGATATTTTCCTTTATGAGCTTAAGGTGCCCGCCTCCTGCGAAAAGGTATGGTTCACTCCCTTTACCCTTGCAGGTCAGCTTGAGGGCAGCGATGCACAGTATGTTAAAATTTATCTCAACGGCACAGAAATGTCTGCCAACTCAACTGTAAGCACTCCTCTTGATACCTCAAAGGAGCGTGAAAATGTTGAATTGAGAGTCGTTTATGACGACGGTATAAGCGAAAGCAGTGAAACAGTTTATACATATGAAGTAATAAAGGACAAGAGCCTTGACTCCGACACTCCCGGCATTGAGCAGGGCGATGTTGTAGGTGAGGTACAGCAGTTTGTTGATACTATCGTACCTAACGAAAATACTGCTGCAAGCCAGAAGGTTGACGATGTTTTCTCTTCAATCGGCGGAGCTGTTTCGCAGGTTGCTTCAGGTGTTGATACCAACGAGCTTACCACCTACGGTACAACAGAGTATTCAGCAGGTGATTTGCTTGAGGGCTACGATATTCACGGCGAGAGCTCACAGCAGAATTCAGCAGCTGATAAGGCAACAGAGCGTTATGATTCAGCTTACCTTGAGGATCTGATTGCAGGGGTTTATGCTACCGATGCAAACGGTAACATTATTACAACAACCGAGCTTTCTGATTCACAGGAAGAGACAGCTGATGAGGGTATAATTTATAAGGTTACAGAAGCTGTAAAGGAAAGCCCCGAGGTTGTGGCTGTTCCCTCAAGTCTTCTTGCCGCATTCTCTGTTGCAGGCTACGTTATGAACAGAAAGCATCACAGCAGAAAAGAAGACGAAGAATAAATAGTAAAAGAGGTTGAAGAAGGTTTCTTCAGCCTTTTATTTTTTTGCATTTATATATTAAAAATGGCTCCTTTGGATTTTGCAATCCGAAGAAGCCGTTTTTATCTGGTTTGTGATTTTATATTCTGTTATGCCATTTCCAGAATGCCGTCAAGTATTGCACTCCATTGCTCGTAATCTCTTGCACCGCTGAATTGTGTGCCGATGAGCTCACCATTCTCGTTGAGAAAGTAGGTTGTCGGATAGGAATA
>JBGVGP010000008.1:0-3348 GCA_045121735.1 Acutalibacteraceae bacterium | reverse complement strand
CCTCTGTCCAGAAGGATTCACAGGGAGTACAGTAAAGACCCTCGTACTCGCTCTTGTAGATGTCGCCCTGGTCGTAAAGCTTTTTGAAAATTTTCTGTACGCAAGCCTCGTGATAATCATCGGTTGTACGGATGAACTTATCGTAGGTTGTGTTGAGGGTGTCACAGATTCCCTGAATTTCACCTGCAACCTTATCAACGTATTCCTTGGGTGTCACACCTGCGCTTTTTGCATATTCTTCGATTTTCTGACCGTGCTCGTCTGTACCGGTAAGGAAGAATACATCGTAGCCTACAAGTCTCTTGTAACGTGCAATAGCATCAGTAAGAACAATTTCATAGCTGTTGCCTATGTGAGGCTTTCTTGATGTATAGGCAATAGCTGTAGTAATGTAAAATTTACCTTTATTCATCATAATTTTCCTTTCAATTATAATAATTCAATACATTTTACCAATTTTGATGTGCTTTTGTCAAGCAATTTATTGTCCTATTGACGCTAAACTCAATTTTTGTGAGCAAACACTCACTTGATGTCAATAAACGGATGTTTAGTAATATATTGTTCATATACTTTACAATTGATTAATTTGTGTTTAATATTACTTTTAATTTTAAAAAAATATTTAACATTCTCAAAAAAACTCGACTATTTAAGTAACTTATGATAAAATATGCACAATAAAAGAGCTTTTGTTGTTTTTGACAAGGCCTTTAATTGTAGAAAAAGGAGAGATGGTTTTGAAAGCCAATGAAAGCGTAGCAAATTACGCGTCATCTCTGAGAATGTATACTAACTATACAGTCAGAGAAATCAAAAAAATCTGCAAGAATATCGGTCCGAGACTTGCAGGTAGTGAGCAGGAGTATGAAGCTCACAAGTACATCGCAAAGGAAATGGAAACCTGCTGTGATAAGGTTGAAATTGAAGCCTTCAAGCTTGCCCCCGAAGCTTTTATGAGCTGGGTAAGAATTGACGGTGCTCTTATCATTCTCGCAGTTCTTTTCGCATTTCTCAGCCTTCCTGTAGTATCCATTGTGCTTGCAGGTATTGCCCTTATGCTTCTTGTTTGTGAGTTCCTTATGTATTGGGAATTCTATGATTTCCTTTTCCCGAAAAAGGATTCTCATAACACAATCGGTGTAAGAAAAGCATCAGGTGAAACAAAGCAGAGAATTATCTTCTCAGGCCACGTTGACTCATCACATGAGTGGACATACACCCGTCTTGGTGGCAGTCCCTTACTTTTCTTCGTTGGTGGTTACGGTATCGTAAGTATGCTTTATGTTCTTGTTTCATCAATTCTTATTCTTGCAAACGCTTTTTCACCCGAGGTACTTGATATTCTCAAGTATATCCAGCTTGCTTGCATCCCCGGTGCAATTGCAGTTATGTTCTTTGTTAATTTCAACATTACAGTTGAAGGCGCAAACGACAACCTTACAGGTACAATGGCATCCGTTGCTATTATGAAATACCTCGAGGATAACAACATCCGTTATGAAAATACTGAGGTTGTTGCTATGGCTGCAGGTTCAGAAGAGTCAGGTCTTCGTGGTTCAAGAGCCTATGTAAAGCGTCACATTGACGAGCTGAAAGAAATTCCTACAGTATTTATCGGTCTTGAGACTTTCAGAGATTATGACAGTATGGCTATTTATGCCCGCGATATGACAGGTACTGTTAAAATGGACTCACGAGTATGCTCCCTTGTTAAAAAAGCAGGTGAATATGCAGGTGTAGATCTTCCCTACAGCTCAGTTTATGTAGGTGCATCTGACGGTGCTGCCGTTCAGAAGCTCGGTATTCCTGCTGTTACTCTTGCATCTATGGATCCCGGCCCTCCGAGATATTATCACACAAGAGGCGACACAGCTGACAATATGGATATGAAGACAGTTGAAAAATGTCTCGATATTGCCCTTAATACTCTTTTCATTTATGATGAACAGGGCTTACAGGACAGCTACAAATAATTAATGTAATGACCGTCGGTGCTCCGACGGTCATTTTTTGCTGAAATATGACGACAAAAAATTAAAATTAGAAATAAAATGTTATTGAAAAATTATCAGAACTGTTTTATAATAGTTGCATAGTAAGAGAAAACGAAAGTGAGGAAATTAACTGTGAAACAAAATTCCGAAAAAACTGTTAAAGCTACAAAGAATAAAAAATCTGCAGGTGAGATAATTTCTAAAATTCTTACAGCAGTTTGTGCTTTGGCGGCTGTTGTGCTTGTTGGTGTAACTGCTTTGGCTGTTATAAACGAGAATAAAGAAAAAGGACCCGACACGGGTAATATTGCACCCGAGATTATTACAACCGTACCTTCTACAACTCTTGCTTCTGCCGATTCAGTAAAGGTAAAGCGTACAGTATATACTAAAAGTGATGCCGATGCATACGCTGAAGCTTCAGCTGATGCAACAGTATTTGCGAGCCTTAAGGCCGGCGAAAGTGTAGGTCTTGTAAAAATAGGTGATGAAGGCTGGTGTACTGTTACATATAATGAAAAGGTATGCTACATTCAGCGTAAGCACCTTACAACAAAGAAGCCGGAGAACGTAGCTGGAACTGAGCGTAAGGTTGTAAATGTTAATCAGAAGCGTTGGTCTATCGTTGTTGTTGATAAAAACCGAGAGCTTCCCGAGGGTTATGAACCTGAGCTTGTTAATATTGTCGGCACAGAATATTCACTTGAAACAAGAGTTGCTGATTATTTTGAGCAGATGTATGATGCTGCCCGTCAGGAGGGAATAGAGCTTACTCCTTATTCAGCCTACAGAAGCTACGCAACACAGGAAGATAATTACAACGCTCTCGTTAAGCAGTTCGTTGAGCAGGGCTATTCACAGCAGGACGCTGAAGTAAAAGCTGCTACGGAAATTCTTCCTGCAGGCTGCAGTGAGCACAATCTCGGCTATGCGGTTGATATTGTCAGCGCCGATGACAGCTTTAAGGATACTGATGAATACAAATGGCTTTGTGAAAATGCATATAAATACGGCTTTATTGAACGTTATCCCGAAGGCTCTCAGGATGTAACCGGAGTAATTGCAGAGCCCTGGCACTGGAGGTTTGTCGGACCCTTCTATGCCAATAAGATGCGTGAAGAGGGCGCAAAGACTCTTGAAGAATTCCTTCAGAGCTATGATGTAGAATATTAATAAAAAAATTCAAAAAAACACTTGACAAAAGTCAGAGTCTATGTTAATATACCTAGGCAAACAAAGCAGAGCAGTATGCGTTCTCACCTGCGGAATTCCGTTTCCTGTAGGTCAATAGACTGATTTTTTGGTGTATTGATGCGTGAACAGCTCTCTGTTCACGCTTTGATTTTTTCTG
>JBGVGP010000007.1:0-4268 GCA_045121735.1 Acutalibacteraceae bacterium | reverse complement strand
GTAAAGGTATGTAAAATGGATTGCGATGAAAACACCGATTTTATTATGGATATGGGAGTTATGACAATTCCCTGCCTTGTGCTTTTTTCAGACGGTGAAGAAAAGGGCAGACTTATCGGCTACAACGAAAAGGAAGCTATCATCGACTTTATTAACGAAAATAAATAATGATTGCAGGGGAGGGTAACACCTCCTGTGCTTTTGTAAAACGGAGGACTCTATATTATGGAAAACAAAATTATCAAGGTAACAATGGAAAACGGCACAGAGTATAAAATCGAGCTCTATCCCGAATTCGCCCCTAAAACAGCAGAAAACTTTGCTTCACTTGTTGAAAGCGGCTTTTATAACGGACTTACCTTCCACAGAATTATCCCCGGCTTTATGTGTCAGGGCGGTGACCCCGAGGGTACAGGTATGGGCGGCAGCAGCAACAAGATTTACGGTGAGTTTGCTGCAAACGGCTTTTCCGCAAACACTCTCAGCCACGAAAGAGGCGTAATCTCCATGGCAAGAAGTCAGGATATGAACTCTGCTTCAAGTCAGTTCTTTATCTGCTATGACGACTGCAGCTTCCTTGACGGCAACTATGCTGCCTTCGGTAAGGTAATTGAGGGTATGGAAAACGTTGACGCACTTTGCGATGTTCCCAGAACCTTCAGCATGTCAGGTGAAATGGCTTCTCCTGTTGAGCCTGTTGTTATCAAAGAGATGACAGTTGAAAAATAAACAAAAAAATTGTAAAAAAGTTGTACAAAAGCTCTTGACGGACGGTGTCTTATGTGTTAAAATAGGTGCACCTCTGATTGAGGGCTTTATTTTTGTGCCCTGAAATAGAGGGAGGCCTTGCTGAGTTATCGGAAGCAGCGCTGCTTTCAGATGACTAAAAATTCCTATAATGGAGGTGCCGTTCATGAGAGTAAAAATTACTTTATCTTGCACAGAGTGCAAACAGCGCAATTACAACACAATGAAAAACAAAAAGAACAATCCCGATAGGTTGG
The DNA here is from genome assembly GCA_045121735.1 of Acutalibacteraceae bacterium. GTDB lineage: Bacteria > Bacillota > Clostridia > Oscillospirales > Acutalibacteraceae > UBA6857. The sequence continues at coordinate 3,264 of JBGVGP010000007.1, read as the reverse complement.
AGATGAACAAGTATTGCAGATTCTGCAAGAAGCACACTCTCCACAAAGAAACCAAATAAAAACGGAGGTTAAGAGTAATGGCTGACAAAGAAAAGAAAGTTGTTTCCGGCTCCAAGGTTGAAAAGGCCACAACCGAGGAAAGCAAAGCAGCCGAGAAGGTTGCAAAAGCTGCAAAAGGCAACAGCAAGAAAGACAAGCCTAACTTCTTCTCCCGTGCAGGTAAGGGTTCAAAAAAATTCTTCAAGGACTTCAAAGGCGAGTGCAAGAAGATTGATTGGCCCGATGCCCAGACAATCCTCAAGAGTACCGGTATAGTACTGCTTGTGGTTGCTCTTGTATCAGTATTTGTTTTCGCACTTGACTTCGGTCTTAAGGAAGGTATTGAAGGACTCAAGTATCTCGCAGTAGGTGAGGTTGAAACCACCACCTCAGCAGATGCAGCCGGAGATGCTGACGAGCACGATCATGATCACGATCACGCTGAGGAAGAGGCTGACAAGCAGGAGGCTACAGAAGCTGACAAGACCACAGAAGCAAAGGAAGAAACATCCGAAGCTGAGACAACCACTGCTAAAGCAGAATAATAACGGTTTACAGGAGGTCTGACAAATGGCAGAAGCCAGATGGTTTGTAGTACACACCTACTCAGGCTACGAAAATAAGGTAGCATCAAACATCGCAACAGTTGTTGAAAACCGTAAGATGCAGGATCAGATTTTCGAGGTAAAGATTCCTACGGAAATCGTTACTGAAATCAAGGACGATAAGGTACGTGAGATTGAGCGCAAGCTTTTCCCCGGCTACGTTATGGTCAAGGTTGCAACAATTTACAAAAAATGCGGTGAAAACGGAGAAGACGAAGAGCTTGGTATGACTGATGAAGCTTGGTACGTAATCAGAAATACCCGTGGCGTTACAGGTTTTGTAGGTCCCGACAGTAAGCAGCCTGTTCCCCTCAGTGATGAAGAGGTTATCGCACTTGGCATTGAGAAGAGAACAGTAAAGGTCAACTATGCAGTTGGCGACTTCGTCAACATTTTAAGCGGACCCTTCGACGGTTACAGCGGTGTTGTTGACAGCATCGATGTAGAAAAGAACATTGTAGTCGTAATGATTTCAATGCTCGGCCGTGAAACACCCGTTGAGCTTGAGCTCAATCAGGTAGAGGTCGCAGAATAATAGGCGATAAAAGATTAAAACAATAATTTTCGGCTAACGCCGTTTATTATGTGGGAGATTAAACTCTCCTGTGGGAGATTTGTAAATTTAATACAAATCGCCATCAACCACTAAATTTGGAGGTATAAAAAAATGGCTCAAAAAGTTGTAGGTTTAATTAAGCTCCAGATTCCTGCAGGTAAGGCAACACCCGCACCCCCTGTTGGTCCGGCTCTCGGTCAGCACGGTGTAAACATCATGGCTTTCACAAAGGAATTCAACGAGCGCACAAAGAATGACATCGGTCTTATCATCCCTGTTGTTATCACAGTTTATGCTGACCGTACATTCTCATTCATTACAAAGACACCGCCCGCAGCAGTTCTTATCAAGAAGGCTTGCGGTATCGAAAGCGGTTCAGGCGTACCCAACAAGACTAAGGTTGCAACAATTACCAAGGAACAGGTAATGAAGATTGCTGAGCAGAAAATGCCCGACCTTAACGCAGCTAATGTAGAAGCAGCTGCAAGCATGATTGCTGGTACAGCTCGCTCAATGGGCATCGTAGTTGCTGACTAATGCCCGGGTGGGAGGAAAAATCCGATTTAACCACTCTATAGGAGGATAAAAGACAATGAAACATGGTAAAAAATATGTCGAAGGCGCAAAGCTTGTAGACAAGGCAAATCTTTACGATCCTGCAGAAGCACTTGAGCTTGCTTGCAAGACTGCTACTGCAAAGTTTGACGAAACAATTGAAGCTCACATCCGTCTCGGCGTTGACTCACGTCATGCTGATCAGCAGGTTCGTGGCGCAGTTGTTCTTCCCAACGGTACAGGTAAGTCTGTACGTGTTGCTGTATTCGCTAAGGGCGATGAAGCAAAGGCAGCAGAGGCTGCAGGTGCTGAAGTAGTTGGCGCTGAAGACCTCGTTGCAAAGATTCAGGGCGAAGGCTGGATGGAATTCGATGTTGCTATCGCACATCCCAGCATGATGGGCCTTGTTGGTCGTCTCGGTAAGGTTCTTGGTCCCCGTGGCCTTATGCCTTCACCCAAGGCAGGTACTGTTACTCCTAACGTTGCTCAGGCTGTTACTGAAGCAAAGGCCGGTAAGATTGAGTACCGTCTTGACAAAACAAATATCATCCACTGTCCCATCGGTAAGGCATCCTTCGGTGCAGAAAAGCTCATGGAGAACTTCACTACTCTTCTTGATGCTATCATCAAGGCTAAGCCTGCTGCTGCAAAGGGTCAGTACATCCGTTCATGCGTAGTTACTGCTACAATGGGCCCCGGCGTTAAAATCAACCCCTCAAAGGTTGGCTCAGCTGCTGCTGAAGTAAAATAATTTAAAAAATACTTGACAAGGCAAAAGCTTTGTGGTATTATATTTAAGCTGTCCAGCCCTAAGACAGCAGGTGTAAGACTTAAAGGTTAAATTTATTAACCGCCTGCCGAGGAACGGAGCATAATTAATTGATTATTTGATTAACTATGTCACCCTTTCTCTCGGTACGAGGGAAAGGGTTTTTTCTTATCCTACACCCAGGGTACTAAAAATATTACAGGAGGTGAATTCATTTGCCCAGCGCTAACGTTTTAGAACAGAAGAAGGTTGTTGTTGCTAATCTTACTGAAAGACTTAACAACTCAATCGCAGGTGTTATCGTTGACTACAAGGGTATCAACGTTGCTGACGATACAGCTCTTCGTAAGGAGCTTCGTGAAGCAGGTGTTGAATACACTGTTGTTAAGAACACTCTCTTAAAGCTTGCTATTGCAAACACTGAACTTAACGGTCTTGATGCAGTTCTGGAAGGTACAACTGCTATCGCTACAAGTGCAGATGATTACGTTGCTGCAGCTCGCATTCTCAGCAAGTTTGCAGACACACACAAGAATTTCGAAATTAAGAACGGTTTCATCGACAAGGAAGTTATCGGCCTTGATAAGATTTCAGGTCTTGCTAAGCTTCCCTCAAGAGAAGTCCTTCTTGCAAATGTTCTCGGTGCTTTCCAGGCTCCCATTTCAGCATTTGCACGTGCTATCCAGGCTATCGTAGACAAGGATGGCGAAGCTGCTCCCGCAGAAGCTGCAGAAGCTCCC
>JBGVGP010000006.1:0-3859 GCA_045121735.1 Acutalibacteraceae bacterium | reverse complement strand
ACAAAATGAAATCAGTTTCAGTAATCGGCCTTGGAAACAGAGGCAGTGAATATATGGGATTTCTTAAAAGCTTTCATTCGAAAAAGGTGAAAATTTTCGCTCTTTGCGATATAAGCAAGCAGGCACTTAAGGATATTGCTCCGAAGTTCGGTATACCTGAAAACAGATGCTACAATGACACAGATAGCTTTTTTTCTCAAGGTGTTATTTCAGACGGTCTTATAATTGCAACACAGGATGCAAGTCATTATGAAATTACCAAAAAAGCACTTGAAACAGGCTATAAATATATTCTTTTAGAAAAGCCCGTAAGCGGAGTAAAAGACGAGTATATGACCCTTAAAGAGCTTGCACAGGAAAAGGGTGCGCTGCTTATAGTATGTCACGTGCTTCGTTATGCAAACTATTACAAAAAAATCAAAGAAATTATTTCAAGCGGAAAAATAGGTGAAATTGTTTCAATTAACCATACAGAAAATGTTGGATATTTTCATTTTGCACATAGCTTTGTAAGAGGAAATTGGCATGATGAATTCACTTCAACTCCTTCAATTCTTGCTAAATGCTGCCACGATATTGATCTGATTTCCTGGTTTATGGATAGCCCTTGCACATCGGTAAGTTCAACGGGGTCGGTGCGTTACTTTAATTCTGATAATGCTCCCGAAGGCGCAACACCTACTTGTATGGGTGGCTGCAAGGCAAAGGCAAGCTGTCCTTATGATGCCGAAAAGCTTTACATAACTGATCCCTTCTATAAGGCAAAGTTCATCAAATATATGAAGCGTACCCTTACCGGAAAAATGAGTAATAGCAAAAAGGATATTGTTGATGCGATTAAGTACGGTGATTACGGTAAGTGTGTATTTTTAAACGATAATAACGTTTGCGATACTCAATTTGTAACAATGAAATTCAAACACGGAGCTACTGCAGTTCTTAACATGAACGGCTTATCCGATAAGATGTTCAGAGAGTGTCACATAGTGGGTACAAAGGGTGAGCTTATAGGCTACGGTACAAAGCTTGAAATGCGTATTTTTGGCGGTAAGTCCGGTAAGGTCTTTACAGGAAGCCCCGCTATAAGCGGACATGTTGAGGGTGATATTCGTTTGATTTCGGGCTTTGTTAAGCTTCTTTGCGGTGAAACAAATGACCTTACAGATATTACAACTATTGACGCAACTGTAGAAAGCCACAACATTGCTCTTGCTGCGGAAAGATCACGTAAAAACGGTGGCGAATTTATCAGTCTTGACTGATTATTAACTATATACAAGCATAAAAAAGCAGATGTATTTTCTTATTATAGAAATACATCTGTTGTTTATTTAACATATTAATGTTGATTTAAAGGTTCTTTTGTTGTATAATAGCTTGAACAAGTTACTAAGGAATGGTATATATAATGGCAATAAACAGAATTTATAAATCTATGCCTACTGTTGCTATCAGAGGCATTGTTATATTTCCCGGTGTTCGTTTTCACTTTGATATAGCACGAAGTAAATCAATTGCTGCTATTGAAAGCGCTATGAATAACGATCAGAAAATTTTTCTCGTTGCGCAGAAGGATGCGCTTCTTGACGATCCTGAGCCGTCTGATTTATATAATTACGGCGTTATCGCAAGCATAAAGCAGATTCTTAAGGCGCCTAACGAGAATCAGATGAGAATAGTTGTTCAGGGTATTGTAAGAGCACAGATAGCTGATGTTATTTCAACACAGCCTTATTTTGTTTGCAATGTCAGAGAGCGCAAGACTCCCGATGTTAAAAGTGAAGATGTTATTCTTAAGGATGCTCTTGTAAACAAGCTTAAAACAGAGCTTGTTGCATATATGGGCTACACCTCAAGAAGTGAAGATGAAGCAAGAAGAGATGCTGAAATTTTCTATACTGAGGATACAAGTGATTTTGCTGACCTTGTTGCAGGTAATATAATTCCCGATTACAGGGTAAGACAGAGGATACTTGAAAAGGTTAATCTGATACCTCGTCTTGAATTTTTGCTTGACGTTCTTCGCAAGGAGAATAACATTCTCAAGATAGAAAACGAGATTGAGGGAAAAGTTGAAAAGCAGATGGAGGAAAATCAAAAGGATTATTACCTTCGTGAAAAAATAAGAGCAATTTATAATGAGCTTGGCGAAGGTGAGGATGTTCTTTCTGATTCAGCGAAGTATAAAGAAAAGGTAAGATCACTTGCTTGTAGTGATGAAATCAAGGAAAAGCTTCTTGCCGAATGTGATAAGCTTTCAAAATTACAGGGCACATCTGTTGATGCTTCAATTATAAGATCTTACCTTGATACAGCACTTTCATTGAAATTCGGCTGCTATACTGCCGATAATCTTGATGTATTCCGTGCACAGCGCATACTTGACGAGGATCATTACGGCCTTGAAAAGATAAAGGAAAGATTTGTTGAAATGCTTGCGGTGAAAGCAAAAACTGACAATCTTAAGGGACAGATAATTTGTCTTGCAGGACCTCCGGGTGTAGGTAAAACCTCAATTGTAAAAAGCGTTGCAAAGGCTATGGGCAGAAAGTATGTCCGTATGTCTCTCGGTGGCGTTAGTGATGAAGCTGAAATACGCGGACACAGAAAAACCTATGTCGGTGCAATGCCCGGCAGAATTGTAAATGCACTTATTCAGGCTAAAAGCTTTAATCCGATTATTCTTCTTGATGAAATTGACAAGCTCGGTAAGGATTATAAGGGTGACCCGGCGTCAGCACTTCTTGAGGTTCTTGACCCCGAGCAGAACAATTCATTCAGAGATAATTATATGGAAATTCCTATTGATTTAAGTAAGGTTCTCTTTATAACTACAGCTAACGATACCTCAACAATTCCGGGTCCCTTATATGACAGAATGGAAATAATTGAGCTTGTCAGCTATACACAGAATGAAAAAGAGATTATTGCTAAAAATCATATTGTAAAAAAACAGATAAAGCTTCACGGCTTATCAGGCAACAATATCCGCTTTACAGATGAAGCAATAAGCACGCTTATCAGTGGCTATACATCTGAAGCAGGTGTAAGAAGACTTGAACAGGTGATTGCTTCTGTTTGTAGAAAAAGTGTACTTCTTCTTGAGAAAAGTGACAGCAAGCGTATTACTGTTACAAAACAGCTTCTTGAAGAAATGCTTGGTCCCGTAAAGTATAAAAACGAAGAGCTTCTTACCGAGAACACAGTAGGTGTTGTAAACGGACTTGCCTGGACAAGAGTAGGCGGCGAAATACTTCAGGTTGAAGCAGTTACAATGCAGGGTGAAGGTAAAATTGAAATTACAGGCTCTCTTGGCGACGTTATGAAGGAGTCGGCAAAGGCTGCCTACAGTTATCTAAGAAGCAAAAAGGATAAGTACAATATTCCTTTAGAAGCCTTTACTAAAAATGATATTCACATTCATGTGCCTCAGGGTGCAGTACCCAAGGACGGACCTTCGGCGGGTGTGACTATTTCAACAGCACTTTTCTCAGCGCTCACAGGTAGAAAGGTTAACCGAAAGGTTGCAATGACAGGTGAGGTTACTCTTACAGGCAGAGTTTTACCTATAGGCGGCTTAAGAGAAAAATCGATGGCTGCTTATAAAGCAGGTATTGAAAAGGTTGTAATACCAAAGGATAATTATTCTGATTTGTGGGAAATCGATAAGGTAGTAAAGGAAAACGTTGAGTTTATACCTGTCTCTACAATTGATGAGGTTTTATCCGTTGCTGTAATCAACGATAACGATGATGAAAAAGCATCAGTGATTTTTTCACATCATGATCTGATAATAAAGGACAGGAGGAAGAACAGTGAAATTCGATAATCCTATTTTTGAAACATCCTTTGGCTCGTT
>JBGVGP010000005.1:0-5981 GCA_045121735.1 Acutalibacteraceae bacterium | reverse complement strand
ACCGTACCTCAAAGGGTATCACCGTAACTGATGACGGTGAGGAATTCCTGCGCTATGCAAGACGAATCATCGCTCAGGTTGAGCAGGTTGAAAATATGTATATCCACGGTAAAAGGAAGGTTCAGCAGTTTTCCTTAAGCGTACCCAGAGCCGCATATATCTGTGAGGCATTTACCAATTTTTCAAAAAGCATCGGCGTAGACTCACCCTGCGAATTCTTTTATAAGGAAACCAATTCAAATAAAACCATAATTAACGTTTGCAAGGAGGACTATAACCTCGGAATCGTGCGTTATCAGTCAGCCTTTGACGAGCATTATCATCAGATGTTCAGGGAGAAAAAGCTTGAAAGCGAGGTTGTCACACAGTTTTCCTACAGGCTTATAACCTCAAGGGATTCACGCCTTGCTTCTAAAGAAGTTATTACCTCTGACGATTTGTCCGAATGCATTGAAATCTGCCATGCTGACCCCTATGTTCCTTCAATGCCTCTTATTGATGTAAAAAAAGCAGAGCTTTCAGAAAATGTTGACAAGAGAATTTTCGTTTTTGAAAGAGCGAGTCAGATGGAGCTTCTTTCAAAGTTAAAGGACAGCTTTATGTGGGTTTCACCCGTTCCGCAGGAAAATCTTGACCGCTACGGCCTTATTGAAAAGAAGTGTGATATTACCGATAAGGTTTATAAGGATGTGCTTATTTACAGAAAGGGCTACCGTCTGAGCGAATTTGATAACAAATTTATTGCAGAGCTTATAAACTGCAGAAGCAAATATTTTGACTTATAATAAAACATATAAATACCGGGAGGTTGAAGCTTTGAGTTTCAACCTCTTTTCTTGTTTCGACACAAAAATACCTGCCGCGGTAATATAATTATACACGGGTGATAAGGATGCACCGAGTTATTTATGCCGATGTGCTTGTTGTTATCAATGTTTACATAACCTTTTTTCTTCTTAAATCTGCTGGCTTGCTTGCAAGGGAAGAGTCGGACAGACTGAGACTGTTTATCGCTTCACTTCTCGGAGGGATTTATTCCTTAAGCGTGCTTCTGCCTGAAAAGGTGCAGCTGTTGCTTTTTGCCGTGAGGCTTTTTCTTATGCTGCTTCTGGTCTTCGTCGGCTTCGGCTATAAATCACTTAAAGGCTTTTTGAGGCTTAATATAAGCTTTCTTATTAGCAGCTTTATTTTTGCAGGGCTTATGTTTGCCCTATGGTACTTTGTCTGTCCGCAGGGTATGTATTTTAACGGCACGGTGGTTTATTTTGATATAGACATACTGACCCTTGCTTTGTTAACAGTGGTCTGCTATGCCGTCCTGAAGCTTTTTGAACGCTTTTTCCGAAGCAGAGCACCCGTAAACACGGTTTTTATATGCAGTTTGCTTTATGACGGGGAAGAATATCAGCTTAAAGCCTTTCTTGATACGGGCAACAGACTGACTGATTATTTTACCCTAAGTCCCGTAATTATTGCCGATAAAAGAATTTTTCAAAGAGAAGTTAACGAAGCCCTTGGAAATACGGAGAAATTCAAGGAAAAGGGCTTGAGATATATTTTCTGTGATACCTTGGGCGGTGAGGGACTTTTACCTGCCTTTTCAGCGGAAAAAGTGCATATAAAGGGCACCGATTATGATTTTACTGCCGCTTCGGTAACGGTTGCCCTTACTGATAAAAAGCTGCTCGGGGGAGAATACGACGCAATATTACCGATGGGACTATTCGAAAATTTATATGAGAGAAAGGTTGAAGCTGAAAATGAAAAAAATAATGTTACGCCTTAAGGTGCTTAAGGAAAGGCTTTTGGTTAAGCTTTTTGCAAACGAGGTACACTATGTAAACGGGTCCGACAATTTGCCTGCTCCGCTTACCAGGCAGGAGGAGCAGGAGGTTTTCGATGAGCTTGAAAGGGGTAACGAAAAGGTACGTGAGCGTCTTGTTGTACATAATCTTCGTCTTGTTGTTTATATTGCAAGGCGATTTGAAAATACGGGAGTGGGTATAGAAGATCTTATTTCAATAGGCACAATCGGTCTTATAAAGGCCGTCAATACCTTTTGTCCCGGTAAAAAAATCAAGCTTGCCACCTATGCATCACGCTGTATTGAAAATGAGATACTTATGTATCTTCGTAAAACGGCGGGCAGAAAAAACGAGTTTTCTATTGACGAGCCCCTTAATGTAGACTGGGACGGCAACGAGCTTCTTTTAGGTGATGTTCTCGGCTCGGATAACGATGTGGTCAACCGTAATATAGAAAGTAAGGACGAAAAAAATCAGCTTTTGAAGCTTGTAGGTGAGCTTGAAGAAAGGGAAAGGCAGATTATGACCATGCGCTTCGGTCTCTTCGGCTCAAAGGAGTATACCCAGAAGCAGGTTGCCGATATGCTCGGCATATCACAGAGCTACATATCACGCCTTGAAAAAAGAATAATAGAAAAGCTTAAGATACAAATGGAAAAAATGTCATAAATTTAATATTGTATTGACTTTTTATTTTCCATTGTTTAAAATATAATGGTATTATAATGTAAGGGATGATTAAATGATTTTTGCAGCAGGCTACGGCAAAACAAACGTAGACTTACTTTTTGATAAAATGCCCCGTCTTCCCGATGAGGGTGAGGAAATTTATACCGATAAATTTTCTCTTTGCATCGGCGGCGGTGTGCCGGGAACAATGATTACTCTTTCCCGTCTCGGTGTGCCAACAAAGACTGTTACAGAGCTTTCTGACGATATGTTTTCACGCTTTGCCATGGAAGAATTTGAAAAGGCAGGCGTTGAGCCCGTAAACGTTTTCAAGGGCAAAAATATTGCTGTAAATATCACTGCGGCGGCAATTACTCCTAAGGACCGCACCTTTGTTTCTTACGGCAACGAGGAAAACGCCGTTGATGCCGAGGATGTGTATAATGCGCTTAAGGGCGCAAAGGCCGTTGCAATGCATACAGGCTTCCCCGAGGTTTACGAAAGACTTAAAAATGAGGGCACAACCGTTATACTTGATACAGGCTTTTTGACGATATGACCCTTGAGGGCTACGAAAAAATACTCGGTATTGCCGATTATTTCCTCCCTAACAGAACAGAGGCACTTAAGCTTACAAAAACCGAAGACCCCCGTGAGGCGGCAAAAATTCTTTCAAAATATCTTGATACTGCAATTGTCAAGCTTGATAAGGACGGCTGTCTTATTTATAAGGACGGCAAATTCACCTTTGTAGGCAGTGTTGATGAGTTTGTACGTGTTGACTCAACAGGCGCAGGAGATGCCTTTTTTGCAGGCTTTATGTACGGCATAATAAAGGGTGAGCCAATTGAAAAATGTGTGCTTTACGGTAATCTTACAGGTGGTAAATGTGTAACAGCAGTAGGCTGCACAACTGCATATCTTACCGAAGAGGAGCTTCTTTCAATGGCAGAAAAATATAAGGATAAGATAGTTTATAATTATTGATTATGAAGGATTTAAGCGGTTTTCTTCTTGTGTCAGATATTGATGACACTCTTCTTAACAAGGTTAAGAAAATACCAAGGACAAACCTTGAGGCTATAGAACGCTTCAATAAGGCGGGCGGACGCTTCACACTTGTTTCTGCGAGATGCACACCGTCTCTTTACGGTTATTTTAAAAGACTGCCCGACTGCAGCACACCTGCAATTGTGCTCAACGGCGCAGGGGTTTACGATTTTTCAAAAGAAAAAATGCTGTGGTATAACAGTATTCCAGAATTCGGCAGGGAGCTTGTGCAAAAGGCACTTGAAAAATTCCCCTCACTTGAAATTGCAATTTTTACCCCTGATGAAATCTACCTCGTAAGACCGAGAATTTCCTCACGTGTTATGATGATGATAGATTCACTCAGTCATATAAACTGCAAAAGCCTTGATGAGGTGCCTGAGGGCAGCTGGGGTAAGGTAATATTCTTCTGCTCACCGTGGAATAAGCAAAAGGTTAAGGATTATATGTTGTCACTTAAGGCACAGGGCGTGAAGTATATTGATACAACACCTCTTTCCTTTGACCTTGTAAACGAAACTACCAATAAGGGCGCAGCAGTAAAGGTGCTTGCTGAAATTCTCGGCATTGATGAAAAAAATATCGGCGCAATAGGGGATTACTTCAACGATTACGATATGCTTAAAACCGTGGCACATCCGGCTTGTCCTTCTCAGGCTCCCGAGGAAATTCACGAAATATGTGAATTCCACGCCTGCCACTGCAACAAGGGTGCTGTTGCCGATTTTATAGCATATATTGAAAAAACTTATTAAATTATGGCCTTGTGCCTTATATAAAAATCGAAAGGAATGTGTAAAATGAAGAAACTTTTAGCTTTACTTTTAAGCGCGGTAATGGTATTTTCTCTTTGCTCTCCCGTGCTTGCAGCAGAGGAAGCCGCTACCCTTTATGACGGTAATCCTGTTGTAATTGTAAGAGGCATTGACTTCGGAAGCCTTGTTAATCTTGAAGACGGAACAAAGGCAATGAAGGTAAGTGTCGGTGATATCCTTGATACTGTGATTGAGGTTATTCTTGCAAAGTTCGTTTATAAGCAAGAGGACTTTATAGTAGCTCCTGCAATGGACCTTGTATGGGATATTATGGGCCCCATTGCAAGTAATCCCGACGGCTCATCAATGGATCCCAATGTTGGTATGAAGCAGTATTACGGCTCAATTGACGAGTTCCCCGAGGATCTTACCGATGATTATCTTAAAATTCCCGGTGAGGGTAATCTTGCTCTTACCTTGAGAGACAGAATAGGTGCGCAGAATGTTTTCTACTTCACCTATGACTGGAGAAAGAGTCCCGAAAAGATAGCTTCAGAGCTTGATGCCTTCATAAAGATGGCACAGGAAAAGACCGGCAAGGATAAGGTGCACATTGCAGCACTTAGCATGGGCGGTATGGTTACAACTGCTTATATGTATTATTACGGTAACAATGCTCTAGAAAGCGTAGCGTATCTTTCAGCAGCACACAACGGTACATATGTATGCGGTGATGCTCTTAACGGCAGAATCGTATTTGAGCCCGACACTCTTGAAAAGGCTCTTCTCAATCTTATTGATGACGGAACACTTGATTTTATCACCTGGTTTGCACTTAAGCTTGCAAGAATTTCAGGTGTAACAGATATTCTTTGTGATTTTGTTAATGATTTTGTTGCTGACAGTGCTTCACAGGTATATAGCGGCGGCCTTCGTGATATTCTCGGCACAGCACTCGGAATGTGGGCACTTTGTCCCGATGCAGACTTTGCAAGTGGCAGAGAGTACATTTTCACCGGTGCAGAGGATGAGTATGCTTCTCTTTTAGACCAGCTTGATGATGTTGAGAAGTTTGTAAAATCAACCGAAAGCACAATAGACAAGGCTTATAGCGATGGTGTTAAGATTGTATTTACCTCAAACTATAATCAGCCCCTTATTCCTATCTATCCCAGAGCAACACTCAACAGTGACAGCACCCTTGAAAGTGACCTTACAAGCAACTTTGCAACAATCGCAAACTTCGGTGAAACACTTTCAGATGATTATATTGCAACAAGAGCACCCGAATACATTTCAGCTGATAAGGTAATTGACGCTTCAACCTGCCTTTATCCCGAATACACCTGGTTCATCAAGGATGCTGACCACGTAGCCTTCAAATACGACTCACCGTTTGCTGATTTTGCTGTTGATCTTATCTTAAGTGAAGAGCAGCCTACAGTCGGTAATATGACAAAGTATCAGCGATTTATGTATACTGATGATGCATATAACCTCTATCCTTTAGTGTAATAGTAGTCAGTAGCCAGTAGTCAGGAAAAAGCTCACGGACAAAATCCGTGGGCTTTTAATGTTGTTGACAGAAAAAATAAAAATGCTATAATGAAGTTGAAAACAATTCAAAAGGACTGATTTGTATGAAAAAGCTTTTGATAAGTATTTTTACAAATATTGGCTTCATAGTAACGTTCATTTACTG
>JBGVGP010000004.1:0-10461 GCA_045121735.1 Acutalibacteraceae bacterium | reverse complement strand
CAACCTGCCACAGCGTAAACGGTGTTTCAGCACTTCACTCACAGATTCTTAAGGACACCGTTTTCAACGATTACTACAGACTTACCCCCGACAAGTTCAAGAACGTTACAAACGGTATTGCTCACAGACGCTGGCTCTGCCAGGCTAACCCCGAGCTTACCGCTTACATCACAGAGCTTATCGGTGACGGCTTTATCTACAACGGCGACGAGCTTGCAAAGCTCCGTCAGTTTGCAGACGATAAAAAGGTACTCAAGAAAATAGGTCAGATTAAGCACAACAACAAAAAGGCCTTTGCTGACCACGTAAAGAAGACTATGGGAATCGAGCTTGACCCCGATTCAATCTTCGACGTTCAGGTTAAGCGTCTTCACGAGTATAAGCGTCAGCACCTCAACGCTCTTCAGATTATTGCAAGATACCTTGAAATCAAGGATAATCCCGACGGTGACTATGTTCCCCATACCTACATCTTCGGTGCAAAGGCAGCCTCAGGTTACTTCCTTGCAAAGAAGATTATTCAGATGATCTGCGCACTTGCTGACGTTATCAATAACGACCCCGATATGCGCGGCAGACTCAAGGTTGTATATCTTGAGGACTACAACGTTACTATGGCTGAAAAGCTTATGCCCGCCGCTGACATCAGTGAGCAGATTTCACTTGCAGGTACAGAGGCAAGCGGTACAGGTAACATGAAGCTTATGATCAACGGTGCACTCACTCTCGGTACACTTGACGGTGCAAACGTTGAAATCAACGAGGCAGTTACTGACGAGAATATGTTCCTGTTCGGTATGACAACTCCCGAGGTTAACGAGCTTAAAAAGAGCGGCTATCAGCCCATAAATTACTTCAATAACAACGCTGAGCTTCGCAGAGTTATCGAGTTCATTCAGGCAGGCATAAACGGTAAGCAGTTCCCCGAAATCGGCAACACAATCATTCATCATGACCCCTACATGGTGCTTGCTGATTTTGCCGATTACAGAAAGACACAAAAGAAGATTGACGAAATCTGGCGTGACAGAGAGAAGTGGAACAGAATGTCACTTCTCAACACTGCAGGCGCAGGCCGCTTTGCAACAGACAGAGCAATCCTCGACTACGCAAGAGATATCTGGCACACAGAGCCGGTAAGATAACAAAAAATCGCCCCTCGATGGGCGATTTTTTAGTAGTCAGTAGCCAGTAGTCAGTAGTCAGGAAGAGTGCCTGACGGCACAGGATAATTTGGAATGCGGAATTCTGAATTCGGAATTGAGGGTCGCTATGCTCCGATTGTATAATTCAGAGTCTATTTGCTTTCGCATCAAAAAAACCGCCCAAACGGGCGGTTTCCTTACTACTTACTACTGACTATTTTACTTCAGCGCTTCCTTAATAGCCTCTGCCATCTGGTCGGGACAGGAGGTGCGCTTGAAGCCGCAACGAATACCTGAAAGTCTTTCGACAACCTCTTCTGCCTTCATTCCTTCAACAAGTGCTGCAACACCCTGGGTGTTACCTGCACAGCCACCTGCAAAGCGTACCTTTGACACGATTCCGTCATTTATTTCAAATGTGATTTTTCTTGCGCAAACGCCGTGAGGGATATAAGTATATTCCATAATTTTTTATTCCTTTCGATATTATTTGACTACTATGATAAATTAAACCGTGCCGATTGTCAAGCCAGAATATACATAAGCGCCATAATAAGATACCTGTCTGCCTTTTCATTAAGAAGAATAAGCATAAGGGCAAGTATGAGGGCGGTATCTCTGTCCATTCAGCTTCACTCCGTACCGAAAATATCCTTTAAGCTCATAAGCCTTAAAAGGTCAATTGCCATATCAGCCTTCTGCCGCCTTTCGGGTGAAAGCAAGGGCTTGAGTGCCGCTATAAGATTGCACCTCGGGTCGTTCTGTCGGCCTTGCAGCTTCTGCATTATACCCATAATTTTAAAAAGCATATCGGGGTCAATGCCGAAGCCGCCTGCTTCGTTCTGACAGGACTCCTCCTGCGACGGTGTATCTGCACCTGCACCCATAAACTGCCCTGCAAGTGCCGAAAGTCTGTCTATATCCTCCTGCGACAGACTGCCGATAATATCTCCTAAATTATCAAGGCTGAAATCAGGCGGGTCCATTGCTGTTTTCTCCCTGATTTCCTCTGCCGAGCTTTTCCATCAGCGCCTTTGCCTCGGGGCTTGAAAGCATTTCCTTGAGCTTCTGCGGGTCAGACATAATCTGTCCGAGGGATTTTTTCTGTCCTTCGCTCAGGGTCTGATTCAGTATGCTTCTTACGCTTTCCTGACCGCCCTTACCCTTTTTTGCAAGCTGAAAAAGAGAATTTATCATTTCGGCTGAAAGTTTTGTTTCATTTTGCATTGAAAAACCACCTGACTTGTGATAATATATTTGTTACATTAAATAAATATGGTGAAGGGCAGGTTTTTATGAATGAAGGTGCTTGTGTTTTCCGATTCCCACGGAAGAAAAGAGCTTGTTGACCGTATGCTTTCAAAGGAGCCTGACTGCACAGAGGTAATTTTCCTTGGCGACGGAATGAGTGACGTTGAGTGGGTACGGGAATTTTACCCCGAAAAGCGCTTCACCTGTGTAAGAGGAAACAACGACTGGTCATACAATATAAGCACAGAGGCCTACAAGCACTTTGACGGCGTGACCCTTATGGCTACCCACGGAGACAAGCTTGAGGTAAGAACAACACTTTTCTATTTATGCAAGCAGGCAGCAGCCGTAAAGGCAACGCTTGCGCTCTACGGACATACCCACGTTGCAAAAACGGTAACAGAAAGCACAAGCGGAGTTACCGCAGTAAATCCTGGCGCTCTTTGTGACGGGAAGTACTGCGTAATTGAATTTAACAAGGGCAGCTTAACCGTAGAAAACAAAAGCTGCCGGTAAATTAGTAAAAGTCGCCTCTATCATAATACAATCGGAGCGAAGCGACCCTTAATTATTCATTATTCATCATTCATTATTCATCATTCATTTGCACCGCAGGTGCAATCCCGGCCCTTGGCCCTCACAAAACGGTAATAATGCCGCAAGGCTTAAATAAATATTACAGAAAGTAGGATTATATCTATGAACAGAAAGTTATCAGTTTTTCTTGCACTTATTATGATGCTTTCACTCGTTTTCAGCTTTGGTGCTTCAGCAACTGCTGACCCTGTAGTAATTGCTGCAGACGATGGCGCAAATAATCTTGAAGCTGTGCTTGAGCTTGGCAACAGCTATGCAGGCACACTCGCTTCTGCAAAGGAAAAGGACACCTTCACCTACACAAACGAGGGTGAAACAGGCTACGTAACCTTTGCAATTGAAACAAATGCAGCAGCTGAAGAAATCAAAGGCGGCTGGGTTGTAGAAATCTGTGATGCAGAGGGCAACGTGCTTCGCACAACAACTGCTGCTCCCGACGGCGAGGGCAACCTTCCCAAATGGAAGAAGTTCTCCTGTGCAGACATCAACGGTACATACACAGTAAACGTTGTTGCCGCTGACAAGGAAAACGCTCCCGAGGGTGTTGAATACAGCCTTCGCACAGAGCAGGTTTACAAGTTCAAGGCATTCTTCGACAAGTTCCTTGGCTTCGACCTTGCAGTTTTCGAATGGGTGCAGAGTATCCAGAGCAGACTTATGACCGCAATCATGGTTACAATCACAACCCTCGGTGACGAAGGCATCATCTTCATCGCAATGGGTATTGTATTCCTCTTCTTCAAGAAGTACCGTAAGGTTGGCTTTGCAATTCTTATCGCTCTTGTTGTTATGCTCCTTTGCAACAACATCATCCTTAAGGATCTCCTTGCAAGACCCAGACCCTTCAACCTCTTCCTTATTGACCCCGAGGCATATTCAGCATGGGGCGGCGAAAATGCAAAGTACTTCTTCCCCTACCTTGTACACGCTCCCTCAAGCTTCTCCTTCCCCTCAGGTCACACATCATCTGCCTTTGCAGCAGCATTTGCAATTCTTATCTACAACAGAAAAATCGGTATCCCCATGACCCTCTTTGCAGCTCTTATGGGCTTCAGCCGTATCTATGTTGAGGTACACTATTGCACAGACGTTATTGCAGGTGCAGTTGTAGCACTTGTTTATGCACTTATTGCCGCAGGTATTGTAAAGCTTATTTTCCCCGTTTTCGAAAAAATTCTCGAAGCTGTTATGGGCAAGCTTAAGAAAAAGGCGTAAAAAAGGGCCGAGGGCCAAGAGCCGAATGAATTCGGAATTAGAAATTCGGAATTGAAGTAATAATCAGTAAAGAAGCGCATCGATTTTCGGTGCGTTTTTTTCTATGCAACAGATTGTTGCGCTGATTTTTATTGACTTTAATTATAATATATGTTAGTTTTGAATTACGAAAAGTACATTTGCTTTTCATAAATAAATCAAAAAGGAGTGAATGCTATGAAAAGAAAATACACCTTAACAGCCATTTATCTTCTCGGTTGGTTTTATCCGCTGAGTATACTCGTTTTTAACATTATCGATAATTTTATTGTTATCAGAGAGCCCTTTGGCTGTCCTTATGACTTTAACAACGACACAATGATTGGCTGGGTCTTTTACGGATTGCTTCTTGCCCTTGTAACGTTCCTGATTTATTTTATAACATTGATTGTTAAATTCAAGGTATCAAAGATCTTTTATCTTACACTGTTAAATATGCCTCTGCTTTTTCTTTTAATAACCTTTGCATGGAATTATATCTATGCAGAAAGCTTAAGCTTCAATATCATAACGCTTGCAATATCACTTACAGCAGTTGTGCTGAGTATTGTTCTGATTTTCAGATCAGATGAAAAGAACACATAAGCTTATTACATAATTCACTCCGTCGGCATTAAAACCGACGGTTTCTTCTTTCGGAGCGACTATGGCGACGTTCCCTGCAAATTTGCACATTTCGTGTTATCTTTATCATTCTTTTACCCAACCTGCTCGGCTATCCCTTTATGTGTACCTTCTAATTACTGTCGTCCCGACATTCGGGGACCGCTTCTGTTTGATTTAAGCAACTCATTACGGGTCAGTTTGTACAGTCTCGCTCAAAGATTGTAGGTTTTATTTGGCTCCCTCTTTGAGGGTCGATTCCCCACAATGTGGGGGAAATATCACGAAGTGACAAAGGGTGACGGGCGTGTTGCGCTGGCTGCGAATCAGACTGAGTGAGTAATTCCGAATTCTTAATTCCGAATTCCAAATTAGCTCGGCCCTTTTACTGCTCTTTAACCATTTTTCAGCAAATAAATTTGAAAAAAGTGTTATAATTGTATACATTTGATTGACATACCGCTTTATATTTGATAAAATAACTCTGTCTAAATCATACTTTGGCTTACTATGCCAAGGTATCTATCAAAGGAGGATTTTTTATGACAGATGCAAAAACCCTGGCGTACATAAATATGTATGCTGTTCTCGGTGCAATCGAAAATCTTTGCGAGCTTGACGAAAAAGCAAGTGAGCTTGTAAAGACCAAGAAGCCCGTGTCAATCGGTCTTGAGGTTAAGGGCGGCCCCAGCGCAACTCTCTTCTTCAAAAACGGCCGTTGCAGAATGGAGCAGGGCACAAAGGACTGCGATGTTCTTCTTCCCTTCTCAACACCTGAAAAGTTCAACGCTATGGTTGACGGCACAGGCTCAGCACTTCCCTCAAAGGGCTTTACAAAGATTGCCTTCCTTCTCAAGAAGTTCATTCCTCTTACCGATTTACTTTCAAAGTATCTCCGTGCTTCAGAGGAAGACCTCAAGGATGAAAAATTCTTTGAAATCAGCACAAAGCTTATGTTCTACGTTATCACCGTTGCCCTTTCACAGATCGGTAACAACGATGCTATCGGTTCATTCAGTGCTTCATGGATTCCCGACGGTATCATCGAGGTTTCAATCAAGGATTGTGTAAGCTCAACTATCCGTGTTAAGGATCACCACATGGTAACAATCAAGAAGAAGCCCGACGCATTCCGTTCAAAGATGGAATTTGATAACATCCGCCTTGCAAGAGACCTCTTCGACGGTAACGTTAACTCCATCGCATGTATCGGTGAAGGTACAATCACAATGCACGGTCAGATCAATATGATCGACAATGTAAACAGAATTCTTGACAGAGTTGCACTCTATCTTGCATAAGGAGGTATTACAATGAGTTTCCCTGTATACAAACACGATAAAAGCACAGAGCTTTTCAACAGAGCCACAAAGGTAGTACCTTCAGGTATCTACGGTCACCTCGGCCCCGCAGAAGGCCAGTTCATCCCCGTTGCAAAATGGCCCATGTTTGCTGAAAAGGCAAAGGGTACATACGTATGGGACGTTGACGGCAACAAGTACATCGACTATATGTGTGCTTACGGTCCCAACGTGCTCGGCTACTGCGATCCCGACGTTGACGCAGCAGCTGCAAAGCAGATTGCACTCGGTAACTGCACAACCCAGCCCGGCAAGGTAATGGTTGAATGCGCAGAGCTTCTTGTTGACACAGTTAACACTGCTGACTGGGCATTCTTCGCAAAGAACGGTAACGACGCAACTCAGGGCGCTATCATGTGCGCAAGAGCATATACACACCGCAAGAAGGTAATCATGTTCCACGGCTACTACCACGGCGTTTCACCCTGGTGCCAGAAGATTGACTACCCCGGTGTTCTTCCCGAGGACGTTGCTAACAACATCATGCTTCCCTGGAACGATATCCCTCTTCTTGAAAAGACAATTGAAGAGAACAAGAACCAGATTGCTTGTATCATTGCTCAGCCCTACGACCACGGTAACTTCCACGACAACGCTCTTCCCGAGGAAGGCTTCTGGAAGCAGGTAAGAGAAATCTGTACAAAGAACGACATCGTTCTTATCATCGACGACGTTCGTGCAGGCTTCCGTCTTGACCTTGCAGGCTCCGACCATTACTTCGGCTTCGAAGCAGACCTTATCTGCTTCTGTAAGGCACTTGCAAACGGCTATAACATGTCAGCTATCTGCGGTAAGGACTTCCTTAAGAACGCAATGAGCTCACTTGCTTACACCGGCTCATACTGGCTTTCAGCAGTTCCCTTTGCAGCATGTATTGCTAACATCAACAAGATGAAGGAAATTGACGCTCCCGCACTGTTCAAGAAGAAGGGCGATATGCTTTGCAACGGTCTTGTAAAGGCAGGTGCAGAGCACGGCTTCAACCTTATTGCTTCAGGTCCTTCAGCTCTCTTCTATCTCAGAATTGCAAACGACGACAGCATGCTTCTCCATCAGGAATGGATTGCTGAAATGGTTTCAAGAGGTATTTTCCTTGCTTCTCACCACAACCACTTCATCAACGCTGCTCTTTCCGATAAGGATATCAAGCACACTATCGCAGTTGCAGAGGAATGCTTCGGAATCGTAGCAAAGAATCACCCCGAGCTTTTCTAAAAAACGTAAAATCCCCCGCTACGGACGGTGCCTGAGGCGCTGTCCGTAGCGAGAGAAAATATAATTTTTTATTGGAGGAAAACATTATGCCACTTTCAAAACAGGAATGGCTTGCCCTTGAAAAAAAGGCTTTCGAGCTTCGTAAGCTTACAGTTCAGACAACCGTATGGGCAGGCAGCGGACATTTCGGCGGCGGTATGAGCGTTATGGATCTTCTTACCGTTCTCTATCACAAGTACCTTAACATCAAGGTTGACGATCCCAAGTGGGAAGACAGAGACCGCTTCATCCTTTCAAAGGGTCACGCAGCTATCGCTTACGCTCCCGTGCTTTGCGACAAGGGCTTCAACGACGTTGAAATGCTCAAGTCCTTTAACCTTTCAGGCTCAAAGATGGGTATGCATCTTGACTCAAACAAGGTTGTAGGCGTTGACGCTTCAACAGGCTCACTCGGTCACGGTCCCTCAATCGCAGCAGGTACTGCACTTGCAGCAAGACTCCTCGGCAAAAACTACCTTACATACGTAGTTACCGGTGACGGTGAACTCGGTGAAGGCTCATGCTGGGAAGGCTTTATGACAATGAACCACTACGAGCTTTCAAACTGTATCGTATTCATCGACAGAAACCACAATATGATCGACGGTAACACCGAAGACATCAAGAAGCTTGAACCCCTTGCTGACAAGATGACAGCCTTCGGCTTCAACACAATCGTTGTTGACGGTAACAACATCGGCGAGCTTTGCGCTGCTATCGACACAGCTATCGAGCGTTCAAAGGAAAAGTGTGCTCCCACATGTATTCTTATGGATACAAAGAAGGGCGCAGGTATCAAGACAATTGAAGGCGACTACACATGGCACTACGGTGCAATTGACGATGCCAGATTCGAACAGTTCAACAAAGAACTTGAAGAAGACTACAAGGCTCGTTGCGCTCGCGCAGAAAAGGAGGGCAAATAATTATGGCAGGCGGATTTGTTTATACAGCAGTTGACCAGACTGAGCTTTCCACAGCTGAAATTTACGGTAAGGCACTTGCTGACATTATTTTAAAGGACCCCAAGGTTGTTGCTATTACAGCTGACCTTGCAAAATCAACAAAGCTCGGCGACGTTCTTAAGGTTTGCCCCGAAAGAGTTATCAACGTAGGTATCGCAGAACAGGATATGTTCGGTGTTGCTGCAGGTATGGCAAGAGCAGGTATGATTCCCTTCCTTTCAGGCTTCTCTGCTTTCACATCAATGCGTGCTTGTGACCAGCTTCACACAGACATCTGCTATCAGAACGTAAACGCAAAGATTATCGCTACTCATTCAGGTACATCCTTCGGTCAGGCAGGTTCAACTCACCATGCTATCACCGACCTTGCTATCACAAGAGCAATGCCCAACCTTACAGTTATCGTTCCTGCTGACGGCTTCGAAACAGCTAACGCTGTTAACGCAGCTTACGAAAACTTCGGCCCCTACTACATCCGTATCAACCGCGGCTTTGACCGTGTTCTTTATGAGAACCAGGACTACGGCTTTGAGGTAGGTAAGGCAGTTGAGGGTCACGAGGGTACAGATATCACTGTTATCGCTTGCGGCTCATGCGTATTCCAGGCTCGTGAAGCAGCAAAATTCCTCAAGAATTCAGACGGACTTTCAGTTCGTGTTCTTAACATGCATACAATCAGCCCCATCGACGTTGAGGCTATTCAGAAGGCTATTGCCGATACAAGAAGAATTGTTACAGTTGAAGACCACCTTGTTACAGGCGGCCTTGGCTCAGCTGTTGCAGAGGTTATGGCTCAGTACGGTAAGGGCTGCGCATTCAAGATGCTCGGTCACAAGGGCTTTGCTATGATCGGTCTTCACGAAGACATTATGTCAGACGCAGGTATCGACGCTAACGGCATCATCGCTGCTGTTCGTGAAACAATGAACGCAGACTTTGAAGAAGACGATAACTGGGACGACGAGTTCTAATATTATTACAAGGAGGCAAACGATATGGCTCATACAAAAGAAGCCTTATATTCAAACAAAATCTTTCTCAATGCAGCTTTGCCGCTTGTAAAGGTTATTGCAACTGATGTTCCCTCCCTCAGAAAGAAGTTTGAAAATGCTCACGCAGTTATTCAGGTAAGCTGCCTTGACCCCGACGTTGAAGGCGGCAAGGTGGGTATGCACTTTGTTGTAAACAGCGGTGAATGGCTTGTTCACACCTGTCTTACAGAGGATCCCCACATTGAGCTTGAATTCAAGAGTGTTGAAGCACTCAACGATTTCTTCAAGGGTAACATTTCACTTGGCGGTATCCCCAAAATCAGAGGTCTCAAATACGCAGGTACACTTGTTTCCTTCGTAATGGTACTTCTTAAAATGGCTGACCTTCTCGGTGCTACAGAGCCCCCGAAGGATGAAGAAACAAAGGAGCTTCTTGTAAAGTGCTACTTCTATCTTCTTTCAAGCGGTATCAGCCAGCTTAACAAGATGGGTCACCCCGAAATCAAGGACTGGACTACAAAGAGCCCCGACCGTGTTTACGCTTTTGCAGTTGATAACTATCCTCAGGTATCAGCATTCATCAGAATCAAGGCAGGTAAATCACGTGCAGGCCGTGGCGAGTACAAGAGAGCAATGCCCTTCTTCACTCTCCGCTTCAACAACCTTGACAGCGCACTCGGTATCCTTATGAGCATTGACGATATGCTCGAGGCTACAAAGGCCGGTCGTCTTGTAATGGACGGCGGTCCCGAATTCGGTGCACAGATCGGTGGCTTCATGCTTGAAATCGGCGCACTTGCAAAGTAAGGAACAATAAAAGTTCTTTGATTCTTTCTTACAAGAAAGAACGCCCGACCGACGAGGTCGCAAACAAAAAACTACACCCGTAGCTCTGATGTGAACAGGTCCGTTAAAAACGGACAATGAAAAAAACACCCTCCTATGGTAGAATTAAAGAAACTACCATAGGAGGAATTTTTATGTCCAGAAGTTATAGGCACATACAGCAATATGAAAAAGAAATATTAGAATTAAAATC
>JBGVGP010000003.1:0-2706 GCA_045121735.1 Acutalibacteraceae bacterium | reverse complement strand
AATATATGGGTCAGGTCAAGGTCAGCATATATATTAAAGAAATGCGTATGTCAGGCACGGACGATGAGCTTTATTTAAAAAGCAAGCGTCTTTATGAAAAAATTATGCGCCGTGACAGGCTTAATGCTAAAGAGGCACGCTTTGCTCTTCCCGACAGACAGCAGATAGCAAATGTCTTCCGTTTTATCCGTGACAGCGGCGGCTGGAGCTTTGATACGGATATACTCTGCTACCGTCTCGGCGGTGACGGCAGTGATGCCGTAAAGGTGCTTATATGCATTGACGTGCTTTGCGAGCTTGGTATCTTCAGAAAAGAAGGCGAAAGCATACTAGCACACAATCTTGAAAATAAGGTGAATCTTGAGGATTCGTCTCTTATGAAATATCTCAAAAATCAAGGAAAGGAGAGCTGAAAATGGAAAGCTACGAAATAGATTATCACAAGCTTATAGAGGATTATCAGAACACTTTTTCGCCTAAGGATATTGAAAAAATAAAAAAGGCCTACGCTATTGCGTCTGAAGCGCATATAAATCAGAAGCGCCGTTCGGGTGAGCCTTATATTATTCATCCCGTGGCTGTTGCAAAAATTCTTGCCGATATGGGTATGGATGCAGAATCAGTCTGTGCAGCTCTTCTTCACGATGTTGTTGAGGATACGGAAATCACTTCCGAGGAAATCCGTGAAATGTTCGGTGAAAATATTGAGCATCTTGTTGAAGGCGTTACAAAGCTCGGTCAGATTCCTCTTTCTGCAAGTAAGGAGGAGCAGCAGAGCGAAAACGTGCGTAAAATGTTCCTTGCTATGTCAAGAGACATCCGTGTTATTATCATCAAGCTTGCCGACCGTGTGCATAATATGAGAACACTTATGTTTATGCCCGAGGAAAAGAGGCGCTACAAGGCAAGGGAGACTCTTGAAATCTACGCTCCCATTGCACACCGTCTCGGTATCCGTGCCTTTAAGGAGGAGCTTGAGGATCTTGCTATCAGCTATCTTGACCCCGTTGCCTATGAAGAAATTGCAAAAACTCTTGAAAAGCAGGTTGAGTCAAGACAAAGCTTCCTTGAGGAAATAAAGGCAGAAATTTTTGAGCGTGTAAAGCAGGAGGTGCCTAACGTTCATATTGAGGGCCGAATCAAATCCGTTCACGGTATTTACAGAAAAACCTATATGAAGGGCAGAACCTTCGACGAAATATATGACATTTATGCAGTAAGACTTATTGTAGACTCGGTTTACGAGTGTTATTGCTGCCTCGGTGTTATCCACGATATGTTCAATCCCATTCCGGGACGCTTCAAGGACTATATTTCAACACCCAAGCCCAATATGTATCAGTCACTTCATACTACCGTTATCGGCAGGGCAGGTGTACCCTTTGAGGTGCAGATAAGAACATGGGAAATGCATCATACTGCTGAATACGGTATCGCCGCACACTGGAAGTATAAGCTCGGTATGAGCGGAAAGGCAAAGTTTGAGGAAAGACTTTCCTGGATAAGACAGCTTTTAGAAAATCAGCAGGACAGCGATGACGTAGAGGATATTGTTAAGACAATAAAAACCGACTTTATCCCCGAAGAGGTATTTGCCTTTACTCCCAAGGGTGACGTTGTCAGCCTGCCTATGGGCTCTTGCATTATTGACTTTGCCTATGCAATTCATTCGGGAGTAGGTAACAAAATGATAGGCGCCAAGGTTGACGGCAGAATTGCTACCCTTGACCATAAAATCAATAACGGCGAAATTATTGAAATTCTTACAACCTCGTCCCGTGATAAGGGCCCGAGCCGTGACTGGATAAAAATTGCAAAAACATCTTCCGCAAGAACAAAAATCAAGGGATGGTTCAAAAAGGAAAAGCGTGATGAAAATATCATCGAGGGTAAGGCAGAGGTTGAGCGCGAGTTCAAGCGCAATAACATAGCTCTTCCCGATAAGCAGATGGCAGAATTCCTTATGAAGTTTGCCGAAAGACAGCACTGCAATACCCTTGACGATTTCTTTGCGGCAATCGGCTACGGCGGCATTATACTTACAAATCTTCTTCCCCGTATCAAGGAGGAATATCAGAAGCTTGTAAAGGAAAGCCAGCCCGTACAGGAGGAAATAGCAGAGATTAAGACAACACAGCCCAAAAAGCTTACAAAAAGCGCAGAGGGCATTATTATCGAGGGCATCGATAACTGTCTTGTCAAATTCTCACGCTGCTGTGACCCGCTTCCCGGTGATGAGATTATCGGCTTTATAACAAGAGGTCACGGTGTTTCTATCCATACAAAAAAATGCTCAAATGTGCCTAAGGATATTTCCAAGGCAGCAGAGCCCGAAAGATGGATAAATGCATACTGGGATACAAAGGTGCAGAATTCTTACCGTGTAACCCTTGCCGTTACCTGTATGAACCGTGTAGGTATGCTTGCAGACCTTTCTGCAGTTATTGCCAATATGCACGTTATGATTCATTCAATTTTCACCAAGGACGCCAACGCAGGCAGAAGCATTATCTATATGACTATCACCGTAAACGGCGCAGAGCATCTTAAGAGCGTATGCGAAAAGCTTCACAAAATCAAGGGCGTTCTTACAACAGAAAGATCAGGTTTATAAGCCGAATTTTAGACTCAGTAAAAAGAAACCTTCTCCGACGGTTTCACCGTCACCTCTCCCAGAGCGAGAGGCAAGCCTTGGCTCTCCCTTTG
>JBGVGP010000002.1:0-2540 GCA_045121735.1 Acutalibacteraceae bacterium | reverse complement strand
ACAAGCCATTTTATAGTCGGCAGCGCCCAGTGCAGGATGTCCTGCAAAGCTGCCGTACTGTGCCTTATCAATAAATTCTCTGGGGTGCTCAATTCTTGCGCCAACGGAAAAAGGCTTCTGCATCATCTGAATACCCTTTTTATAAAGCATTCTTATTGTATCTCTTGCAGAATGACCAATAGCAAGAATCACTGTATCGGTTTCCATATCGTAGGCTTTACCCTTTTCTTCATAGGTAATACCCTGGACAGAGCTGTTATATATAATAAGGTCAGTAAGCTTTGCTTCGAATCTAACTTCACCGCCAAGAGAAATAATCTCTTCACGCATATTTTTTACAACACCTGCAAGCTTATCTGTTCCTATATGAGGCTTACCTGAATAAAGAATTTCCTCAGGTGCTCCATGCTCAAAAAATTCAATAAACACCTGACGGCAAAGTGTATTTTTAATGCCCGTTGTAAGCTTACCGTCAGAAAAAGTTCCTGCGCCACCTTCACCGAACTGAACATTCGAGGTTTCATCAAGTATGCTTTTGGTAAAAAAGAGGTTTACATCCCTTGTTCTTGCATCAACATCTCTGCCGCGTTCAAGCACGAGAGGCTTAAGACCTGCTCTTGCAAGAATAAGCGCAGCAAATATACCTGCAGCTCCGAAGCCTACAACAACAGGTCTGAATGCTGATTTACGCTTATTTTCGGGCATTTCATACTTGTAAGGCTCAACAAGCTGAAGCTTATTTGAATTTATGCGCTTGATAAGCTTTTCCTCATCGCCCGCAACATCAACGTCAACGGTATAGCAAAAGAAAATATTGTCCTTTTTTCTGCAGTCAACACTGCGGCGCATAATAGTTATATCCTTTATCTGCTCGTCTTTGATACGAAGCGTTTTTTTGCACGCTGCAAATAAATCCTCCTTCGTACTCTCAAGGCTCATTTTTATTTCATTTATTCTTATCATTATATTAACCCTTTCGGCTCGTAAGTCTGTTTACAATACTTTCAGCGCAAAGTCTTCCACTGCTCCAGGCCCATTGCAGATTATATCCGCCGCAAAGTCCGTCAACATCAAGAAGCTCACCGATGCAGTATAAATTTCTGACCTTCTTAGATTCCATTGTCTTGCTGTTAAAATATTCTGTATCAGCACCGCCTGCAGTAACCTGCGCATCATCAAAGCCTCTTATGCCGCTGATTTCAAAGGTGAATTTTTTCAAAGCAGAGACAATTTTCTTCAAATCCTGCTCTTTAAGGTCACCTGCTTTACCGGACAAATCCAGTCCGACCCTTTTTATTACTGTCTCTCCAAGACGCTTTGGCACAAAGCCTGAAAGAAGATTTTCATTTTTTAAATGAGGGTTACTTTTTGAATATTTTGAAATAGCATAAAAAAGCTCATCGAATGAAAGCTCTTTTACGAAATCAGCATTGAGGCTTATTTTTCCGTGACAACGAGCCGCAAAGGCTGACAGCTGCATAACGGCTATACCTGACAGGCCGTAATCGGTAAAAAGCAGCTCGCCCTTTTCCGATGCAACAGCTCTGTTATTTTCAACAAGTGTAAATTCACCCTTTTGCTTAATACCCTTAAGCGGCTTTACAATACGCTTGTCGGCAACCTCGAGCTTACTCAAAGATGGCTTTATCTGCGTAACCTTATGACCAAGCTGCTTAAGTATTTCGTAGCCGTTGAAGCTTTTAACAAGAGCCTTACCACCACAGGCAAGAACTACCGCGTCGGCTTTAATATTGTTATTCAATAAAAAGACGCCTTTACATACACTGACCGACTCAATATTATGCTCTGTTACGATACTGACACCGTATCCATCACAGGCAAATCGCAATGCATCAAGAACACTTGACGCCTGGTTACTCAAGGGATAGATTCTGCCCTCCTCATCAGCTCTTGTATAAAGACCGAGAGATGCAAAGAAATCAAGATTGCTTTTTACATCAAATCTTTTCAATGCAAAATCAGCAAAGCCGTCAGCACAAAAATAATAATCGCCTTCATTAGCGTTCATCATATTGCACCTGCCGTTGCCCGTGGCAAGGATTTTCTTTCCGATTTTATCCTTTGCTTCAAAAAGAATAACCTCCACAGGTAATTTATTAACTTTTGCTTTTACGGCGATTTCCACAGCACAAACAAGACCGGATGCGCCTGCGCCGATAACAGCAACCTTCATATATGCACCTCGTAAATAAGTTTTAATTGATTTTAACACAAAAAAAGCAATAACTCAATATATAAAAATAAAAAACGACATTTAAAAGAGTGAAGTTGCTAAGGAAAGTTAAAAATTATGGGGAGACACTTTGTAATGAAGTGCCTCCCGATTTTTTGTATAAAAAAGTGACACTTTCGGTTTGAAAGTGTCATAGTGGGTTATAGGCTTTGAATGGGATAATGCCCGTCTGAAAATTTTTTTCTTCGGTGTGTATAAGTGATATTGCAAATTAAAATTTGCAGTGATATTTTTGATAAATCAAAAGTGTTATTGAAGCCTTTTGAAATGCACCCCAAATGTTAGA
>JBGVGP010000001.1:0-2851 GCA_045121735.1 Acutalibacteraceae bacterium | reverse complement strand
GGATAAAATCAGCATTAAGCTCGGACTTGAATGCGAATATTTTCCTAAATATCTCCCCTGGCTTAAGGAGAAGATAAAGGCGCACGGCATCGATTTTATTATACTCGGCCATCATTTTTGTAAGGACGAGCCGGGACACATCTATAACGGTGACATAAAGACTCCTGAGGAGCTTTATATTTACTGTGATGATATTATCAACGCAATGGAAAGCGGACTTTTCATGTATGTGGCTCATCCTGAAATATTTATGCGCAGTTATCCTACCTTTGACGAGCATTGCCGTGAGGTTTCAAAAATAATTATTGAAAAAGCTAAGGAGACCAACACTCCCCTTGAATATAACCTTTTAGGCTTCAGCCACAGCGTAGACGACGGCAAGCAGGGCTATCCTTACCCCGATTTCTGGAAAATGATAAGTGAAATCAAGCCGCCTGTTACAATCGGCATTGACGCTCACAGACCCGAAGCTTTTCTTGACAAAGAGCTTTTCAGCAAAGGTATTAATGCAATTAGAGCACTCGGCCTGGAAATTGAAAAAAAGCTCTTATAAAATCAAAGCAGAGAATTTTTGTCATTTCGGCAATGTGTTCTCTGCTTTTATATTGCATATTACCCGTGCCTTATGATACAATATTAAAGATATAAATTCGGAGGTGCTTTATGAACACTAAAACAATTGCACCGGGCGTTAAGCTCTGCACACATAAAACAGAGCAGTTCAAAACCTCGGTGGTTTCCTTTAACATAGCCACAAGCCTTGGTGAAAATGCAGGTAAAAAGGCTCTTCTTTTAAACCTGCTTGCGCGCACAAGCAAGGCTTATCCCACTATTACCGAAATGAACAGACAGCTTGCAGGTCTTTACGGGGCTGTTATTTCTCCCGTTGTAAGAAAAATAGGCGAAGCACAAGTGCTTTCCTTAGTCCTTGTATGCCTTGATGACCGTTTTGCACTTAAGGGTGAAAAGGTGCTTTATGAGGCTCTCAAGCTTCTTTCCGGCTGTCTTTTTATTCCCGATATTACACCTGACGGCTTCAAGGAAGAAAACATAAAAAGAGAAAAGCGACTGCTTATAGAAAAGCTTGAAAGTGAAAAGGACGAAAAGCGCATCTACGCCCTTAACACAATGCTTGCCGAAATGTGCTGTGACGAGGCCTACGGCATAAACCGTCTCGGCACAAAGGAAGAAATTGAAGCGACCACAGGCAAGGAGCTTCTTACTCTGTGGAAGGATATTCTTTTCAGTGCTCCCGTTCAGGTCAATGTTACGGGCAACTTTGACGAAAAGGCTATTGAAAGCACCGTAACAAATCTTTTCAGCCGACTTGAAAGAAAAAAGGAAAGCATAAGTGAAATTCACACTGAATTTATCACCGAGGCTTATGAAAGCAAGCTTTTTACACAGAAGCAAAGTGTAAAGCAGGGCAAGCTTGTAATCGGTATGCGTGCAGGTATGACCTATGACTTTGATAATTTCCCCGCAATTAAGCTTATGAATGCTATTTTCGGCAGCGGTACATTTTCAAAGCTCTTTATGAACGTAAGAGAAAAGATGAGTCTTTGCTACTACTGTGCGGCAAGACTCGACAGCAACAAGGGTGTTATAACCGTCGAAAGCGGCGTTGAGACAGAAAACGCCGAAAAGGCCCTTGACGCTATCCGTCACGAGCTTGATGAGGTAAGGCAGGGTAACTTTACCGACGAGACTATTGAAAACGCTAAAAAAAGTCTTTGCGACCTTTACGGAAGCGTTTATGACAGTGTAACAGGCATCAACGACTGGATGACATCATACATCCTCAAAAATGAAATTACCGAACCTACCGCTATCGGCGAAATGATAAGCAATGTATGCCGAGAGGAAATTATTATAGCCGCCTCAATGGTAACCGAGGACACTGTATTTATACTTGAAAGCGAAAAGGAGGCTGCAGAATGAATAAGATAAGAAACGAGCTTCTTAACGAAGAATATTATGAAATTGACCACAAAAGCGGCCTTAAAATATTTGTAATGGAAAAGCCTGACTATTCAGGTGCCTTTGCTATGTTCGGCACGCGCTACGGCAGTGTTGACACCTGCTTCCGTCTGAAGGGTGAGGAAAGCTACACTACTGTACCCGAAGGAATTGCACACTTTCTTGAGCATAAGCTTTTTGAAAGTGAAGAGCTTGACGCTTTTGAGCGCTTTGCAAAAACAGGTGCAAACGCAAACGCTTTTACCTCCTTTGACCGCACCTGCTATATTTTCCAGTGCTCCGATAACTTTCACGAAAACCTTGAAATTCTTCTTGACTTTGTAAAAGCCCCCTATTTCACCGAGGAAACCGTACAAAAGGAGCAGGGAATCATCGGTCAGGAAATAAGAATGTACCAGGATGACCCGGATTGGCAGGTTCTCTTTAATCTCTTAAGAGGTCTTTATGTCAACAACCCTGTCAGAATTGATATTGCAGGCACAGTTGAATCTATTGCTGAAATAAACGCATCTTTACTTTATTCCTGCTACAACACCTTTTACAACAACTCAAATATGTGCCTTGCTGTAGCTGGCAATGTAAAAGCAGAAGAGGTTATTGCTATTGCCGACAAGGTGCTGAAGAGAGAAGAGCCTGTTGAGTTTGAACAGATTGTACCAGAGGAGCCTTACGCTGTTACAACAGCCTATACCGAAGAAAAATTAGGCGTTGAGGTGCCTAAATTTGCTCTCGGCTTCAAGGAAAAATGCGAGAGCATTGTTCCCACACCGAAAGAAGAGCTGCTATATAACCTTGCACTTGAAATAATCGCAGGTAAGTTCTCTCCTCTTTACACAAGGCTGCTTGACGATGGGCTTATAAACACAGCCTT